>JAFVZE010000134.1 GCA_017508315.1 Kiritimatiellia bacterium
ATCGACCGGCCAGTGCGCGAAAACCGCCCTCGGCTTGAGCTCCCTGATTATGTCGGCAAGCCTGCGGCACGTTTCGCGGCAGGCGTAGGCTTCGCCGTCGATCTCGTCGAGCCAGTGCAGCTTCGCGCCGAGCGCCTTGCAGACCGCCTCTTCCTCGGCCATGCGGATTTTTCTGCACGAGCCGTCTTCAAAGGCTTTCTGCCCCAGTCCCCGCTCGCCGTGCGTGAAATCGACCACATGAACGTCGAATCTGTCCCTGGCGAGCAGACAGAATCCGATTGAAGATATGAGATCGTCCGGATGCGCCGGAACGATGACGACGGTTTCCTTCGCGAACGCTGCCGCGCCCAGAAACGCGGCGACGAGAACCGCTGTTATGTTTTTCATATTGCCTCTCCCGGTGAATTCCGTAATTTCAGTTTTACCTGACATATACCTTCAGCCCCTTGCGGCTCGGCGTTTTCAGCCATATTTCTCTGGATTTTACGATGAGCGAACACCCGTCGGGAAGCCCGCTGCAGGAATCGGCGATCGCCTGAAGTTCCCCCTCCGGCGCGATAATTGAATTAGCGACCCACAAAAGTTGAATTTTTCCGCCGGTCTTTTCGACGAATCGCGAACATTCGATTTCAATCTTCGATCCGGCGGAGAATGTCAGCCACCCGACTTTCACCGGAACATGATTCTCCGCGTAACCGCATTCGGGGATATCGAAACGGAGCCGCGCGCCGTTGGTAACGCGGAAATTGCCGTCAACCAATTCGACCCTCGGAGCATCACCCTGCACCTGCAGATAACAATTCGTCGTATCGTAGGCAGGAAGTGCCGCATACTTGTAGCCGAGACATATACCCCAGCTGTCCGACGTCCGAACCGTACCGTTCGAAACTACAATACCATTGTCCGTGCCTTGCACGAGAATCTTTTTCGCCGTCAAAGCGCCGCCCGTGATTTCCACCTTATTACCCGTGCAGTTCGTAGGATTCGAATAACCGAATGTCAGCTCGCCGTCCGGATTCGATACCGATGCGCCGCCGGCCACCCGAAACACATTGTTCGACGAATCCTGCATAAGCCGCAAATTTCCGGCGAAAGACCATGACGCCCCGTTCTCTATCGAGAATGTGTTGCCGTAACCCTGCTTGCCGTAAATATCCGTACCCTCAGGCGACGATGACACCGGCAATGCGAATACGGACGAACCGCCGTTTATGATGAAGTTATTTCCCGTATGAGAAGATGCCGACGCAAGCGACAGCGAAGTGCATTCAACCGGAGTGTTCGTAGCCGCAAAACTGTTATCCCTGCCTCCGAATGAGACTGATCCGACTGAAAACCGGGACGCGTCCGCCGAAAGCGTATTTTCAAATCCTTTGAGATTAACCGCGTTGACGGACAAAACGGAAGATGATTCAAATCGCGCACGATTGTCATGCGCCCCGTCATTCGCTCCGATCGTCATTACCGCCCCGCCGTTGGGGGATACGACCGCACCGCCGTTGCGGACCAGCAATTCGTTGTCGTAACCCTGATTGCCCATGCGGAATTCGTCATTGCCCAAATTGATTTTCGACCCGTCGCCATCGACAATAATCACGTTGTCGCGCGATGAAGCGTTATTGTCCAGCCAGAACCAGCTGCCGATCGTCAGCGAGCCGCCGGAAAGAATCTCAAGACGGTTGTCGTAGCACAAACTCGATCCGAATCTGGCCCAAACCGACGACACGCCGGCCCCGTCCGCGATCACGAGCGTATTGCCGTTCGGACATGCCGTTCCGTTCTGCTGGTTCAGGATAAAAGTCTTCGCATTGACGATATTGCAGGAGTTGCTCAGAACAAGCGTATTTGAGTTATCCCCGCTGAACACAACCATATCTTTCAGGCTGTCGAACCCCCAAGCGCCTCCTTTCAGAATCAGTTTCTGGCCATCGCCCATAAATGTGACAAGCCGGTCGGTGTGGTGAAGACGCACAGTCCGTTCCGGCGTGGCGGTAAAGTCAATTACCGCCGAAACGGCATAATCGCAAAAACAGCCCCAGTCCAGATCGTCCGATGCTGTGTAAGGGCCGGACTTGTCAATGCACGCATAATCATCGGAAACGCTCGGCAGATTACCGCCCCATCCCGACGGATCGGCCAGATCGCCGGTCGCGTTTTTATATGAAATGTATGCGGCGGCAGCCGATTCGACGGAAACCGCTGCGGCGATCAACAAAGACCATTTTGAATTTCCCATTGCCTTTACTCCGTTGAATTATTTTTGCAGATCCGCCATGCGCACGCCTTCGGACGCGACATCGCGAGACCAGAAAGCGACATCAAGATTCCTGCGCCGGGTTCTTCCGCCCGCATCCACGACTTCGACATCTCCGAAAACGGTACGCACGCCCTTGACGATCGATCCGTTCCCCCGAATCAAGAACCAAGGTCTGCGAATAGACTGGACTATTTTCAAATTTGAGAAAAAGACGCCGTCCGTCGTTTCATCCTTGGAGCCCTGCATGTCGAAAAGCATGTCGGACTCTACCGCGCTGACTGCGCAATTCGACAGAAAAGCGCAATCTTCGAAATGCAAAGACACCGACCGGGCCGGCTTGTTGAACACTCCGACGGCAGCGCCGCACTCGCGTTCGAAAACGCATCTGATGAAACGCACACGCCCCGTCACAAGATCTTTTCCGGTAAAACCGGAATATACCGCACCGTACCGGTTGCCGGTCGAAACGCAATCCTCGACGGTAATGTCGATCGGGATCGTCGACGAACGCGAAGGCACCGGATGAATGTCTATTCCCGCCCCTTTGTTGTTTTCGAAACGGCAGCGCCGCACCACACAGCGCGTCAACCGGTCGGTCGCCTTGTTGGGTTCGAAATCCAACCCGTCCTGCGGCGCGGTTCCGCAGGTTCCGCGCATGATGCAATCCTCAATCAGCAAATTGTCGGCGGAAATGACGCTTATCCCCTGTCTGTGATTGGACTCGAAGATACATTTGCGGACGATGAAATCGCGGCAGGGATTACCGTCCGTCCTATCTCCCAGATAAAGTCCGTCGCCGCCGCTTTTAATCGCCTTGACGCCTTGAATCGTGACGTTCTCGCAGCTTGTGAAATCGAGACACGATCTCCATTCGGCTTTGGCGTAAGGCGGTTTCTGATAGTCTGCCTTGTGCATCTGCAGAACCGCGCCGCGACCGTCGATAAAAACGTTCGTCGCGAACTCGAATCTGAACATACTGTCCGCCACTCCCCTGAACTCGCCTTTTTTTGCGAGGATTTTGACGCCTTTCTCAAGCACGAGGCGCAGATTGGAGCGTCCTTTGACCGGGGTGATGATCCACGGCGTTTCTTTTTTGCCGATAACGACCTCCTCCGCTCCGGAATCGATCGCCGCCTGCACATAGCGCGTCGAATCTTCCGGGTCGAACCCGAAAGACTCCTCGACGCGCACTCCCTCCGCCGCAAAAACTCCGCAGCCCAACGTCAGGCAGCAGGACATCCAGAAACGCTTCATTTTCTTAATTCTCCTTCTTTTTCGGCCGACATTCCACCTTGCAGTTTTCAAAAACGATATCCGGCGCCGCCTCGACTTCGAACGGCTGCCCGCCGACGACCGAACCGGTTATATCCACGAAGCGAAGAGCGCGAACGGGAGTGATGTCCGTACCGCGGACAATCGAAGGCTCCTCCGCTTTGACGACGAAATTGCTGAAAGTCATACCCCCGAAGCGCGGCAGCCGGATGCCGGGATCCACGAAAATGTCAAACGCCTTCCCCCAGCAGTCCGCCGTCCAGTTCTCGAAGCGGATGTTCTCAATCTTCAGCCTCCCGTTGCACCCCTTCTCCAGATATACCCTCGGCTGTTCGGAACCGATCACGTTGCGGCCGCGGAAAACGATATCGCGGAAAAGCGCATTGCGGATAGTATCGTCGGACGGACAGCCGATGCGAACACCCTGACAGGCACTTTCCAACACGCAATTCGACACGACCACGTTCTCGGTCAAGCTCGGTTCCCCTTTGCCGCCGCGGATGGCGCGGAGAACGATGGAATCGTCGCCGGTCCTGAAAAACGAATCGCCTACGCGGACGTTGCGGCAGCCGTCGAAATCGATGCCGTCGGAATTGATCATCCGCTGTTCGCATTCGATGCGGATATCGGAAACGACGATATTCTCGCAGCGTTTGAGCCATATCGTCCATGTCGGAGAATCCTTGAAGGTCACGCCTTCCAACCGTACGCCGCGACAGCGGTTGAACACCACCATCCGGGGACGGAAACATTTCGGCTTCGCCCACCAATACCCCCACAGCACGCTGTTACGATCGAAGAACGCCGGCCCGCGCGAGTCGATCGTACCCTGTCCCGTGATCGCCACATTGGTCGCGCAGTCCGCGACGATGAACGCTTTGAGCGTCGCCGTTTCCGGCACCGCGCCGTCGTAATCGTAGACCATTTCCCTCGGCACGGCATCATCGTAATCCTCCGGCTTCTCGCCGCCGAGCAGCACCGCCCCCTTTTCGAGATGGAGTTCCACGCCGCTCGCGAGCCGGAGCGTCCCCGAGCGGTGAACGCCCGCGGTGATTGTCACGCGGCCGCCGCCCGATTTCGCCGCCGCGTCGATCGCGTTTTGAATGCGCTGCGTTTCGAGCGGCAGCCGGTCGGCGCACTCGCGATCAGGTTTCAGCCCGGCACGGGATGAATCGCCGCCGTCGGCCATGCCCGGCAACGCCAACAGAATACCCGCAAAAACCGACAGCCGCACGGCTGGACCCAAAACGTATTTATATCTCATTTAAGGCAGTCTCCTCATTTTAAAACCTTTACCGCTTGCCGTGTAGCAGTATATCTAAATTTTCGCCCGTTTAACATATCGTTTCAGGACAGAATTTTATATCGTTTCAAGACCGCTATTCAACTCAAAAACTTTCTCCGACACAAATAGAACGACCATTCCGTCCTCTCACCATCTCGCCCAGATTTATTCCGCAGCATATTCTCATTCTTAAACTCAAACTATCGCCAAAAACTATCTCGTATACCGGATTTGAAATCCATCTCCCTCGTAATTACAGCCTACGTTTTTGCCCGTCGTCGCTTATATTCCCGCAACTTAGGCGCATCGAGCATTACCGTCGCCGGCGAAAGCATATGCTCAACCGCTGCAAAAACATGCGCAAATATCGGCTCGTCTTCAGCAAGAATCATTGCTACCGCCTTATGAAGAGGCTTAACGAGAAGTTTTGAAGTGGGCTTAGGATCTTTCGTCTCCGTCGCCTGTCTTATGCGTACCGCTAACGCCTTATAACGCATAAGCGTCTTATAATTAGGCAAGAGTTCCGGCACATTCTCCGCTATCCAACCGCGAATGCCGCCATTTCGACCAATGACATTGCCCGCCTCATCAAATCTTAGGCAATTATCGACATAACATTCAAGATCGTGCATCATTCCGCCCAGTATAATCATCGCCTCGCGCGATGATTTGCGCTCGTTCCATGCTTTAAGAAGCTCGTCCGGCGTAGGCATCGGTGCTGTCGTACGGCGGCGACGGATTTTACGGCGCTCAATCGCAAGACTGCGGCGACGCTCCACTTCCTGGGCATAATAGAACGGGCGGCGAACACGGCGCAGGTCACGCATCAGCTCGCGCTTCATGCGGTCGCGTTCGACAGGATCGGCGATAGCGCGAACTGTATCGCGCATAGCAATACCGATATCGACGGCGGCACATGCAACAAAAAGAAACGGATTGAAGGTAGAATCTATTTCTTTTGATGCGTTTCGCCATTTAAACCATTCTTTACTGCTCCATTCGCCGTCCTGACGCTGACGCATACGCGGACGATAAGTGTGCTGATCAAGATACTTCCCGGCAAGAGTGCGAGCTTCGCTGTACGTCCATCCGTAACGATAGGCGTAATAATAAGCGGAATGTTCATACTTCTTTCGTGTCATAGAACAACACTCCTTGCGGGCGTCACGGGAATAGTATAACATAAAATGAGAATTCAATGCGGAATATTTTTGTGCGGAACAAATAGAAATCCAAAGCGATCTGTCCCATGGTTGCGATTGCGTGTAAGCGAGGCGTACACAGAGACCACTGAGACCATAGTGGCCATAGAGCGTTATTCCGCTTTCCGGCAGTATTTGCTATACTTCGGGCTGTCATGATTTCGAAAAAACGGGCGAAAAACGTACTGGTGGTGCTGTGGCTGGCCGGTTCCGCCGGTCGCAAGCAACTTACCGGTATATTGAACTTCGTCAAAAACGGCCATCCCTGGACGATCCGGCTCATAACCGAGCCGGACGGCCTTACGTCCGAAGTGCTGCGAAACGCCGAGCGCGACGGAACCGACGGACTCATCGTCCACGCCGGACCGGACACGGCCCGGGATCTTTCGCGTTGCGCGATCCCGACCGTCCTTATCGACTTCCCGCCTCCCTCGTTAGCTCTGCGCCGCGACCATATCGCGATTCTGCTCGACTCCGACGAAGACATCGGCAAATGCGGCGCCGGATATTTCCTCAACCTCGGCAATTACGCCAGCTTCGGTTTCATCCCCGACAGAGAAAACCGCGGCTGGTCGCGCCTGCGCGAACGCGGTTTCCGGGAACGGCTGCGCAAGGCGGGACGCGACTGCATCGTCCACAACGAAGCGGTTTGCGAACTGGGCGAATACCTTCAGTCGCTGCCCAAACCGGCGGCGGTCATGGCCGCTTACGATTTCAAAGCCAAGGAAACTCTTGACGAGTGCAACCGGCTGAAGATAAAAGTACCTCAGCAGGTGGCGGTGCTGGGCGTGGACAACGACGAAATAATCTGCGAATATTCCGAACATTCGCTTTCGAGCGTCAAAATCGACCATGAAGCGTTCGGCCACGAAGCGGCGCGCATTCTTGCGGAAATGATGTCTTCAAAACGCACCGTCGGACCAAGGAGGCTCTTTATGCCGGCCGGCTCCGTCGTGGAACGCGAATCCACGGCACCGACCGCACCGGCCACGCGGCTCGTGCAGATGGCGACGGAATATATCCGCACCCATCTCGCGGACGATATCGACGTAGACGATGTCGTGCGCCATCTCGGCGACGTTTCCAGAAGACTCGTAGACCGCCGTTTCCGCGAACTGACCGGTAACTCCGTCCGCCGGACGATTGAAGATCTGCGGCTGGAAAAGGTGAAAAACCGCCTCGCGACGACGAACATGTCCATCGAAAAAATATCGCGGCTCTGCGGCTACGCCAACACCCAGCGTCTCAAATACGTATTCAAGTCGCGCTTCGGAAAATCAATGAGCGAATGGAGAAAAACCGTACAGCGTCACGGCAGTTCGGCAGACTTCTGTAATCCGCATTACGTTACAACAACGTGAAAGAACCCAGTTTACACGATAAGCATGCAGTCGCCGTAGGAAAAGAACTTGTAGCCGCCTCTCACCGCCAATGCATATGAGCAGAGTACGCGCTCGCGTCCGGCAAGCGCGGAAATCATCATCAAAAGCGTCGACTGCGGCAGATGGAAGTTGGTGAGCATGCAGTCGCAGACCTTGAATTCGTAAGGCGGGCGGATGAAGATGTCCGAGGCTCCGGAACCTGCGACCACCTCGCCGAAGCGCGCTGCGACCGTCTCAAGCGTGCGCACCGTCGTCGAGCCGACGCAGACGACGCGCCCGCCGCGCGCCTTGCATCCCCTGATCGCTTCGGCCGTCTCCGGCGGGACGCTGAGGTTTTTGGGGTCTTGCAATTTTCCGACGGTTATTTCCCCGGCGGTGGCGATAACCGTGCAGACGATGCCGCCAAAACGGTAGTTCTCCACTCCGGCGCGGCCTTTGATGTCGCGGGCGAAATCGCACTTGAGTTCGCCCTTGAACGCGTTTGCCTCTTTAATGCCGATTATATCTTCGATGAAAAGCGAAATCGGTCCGAGCGCCGACCAGCCGCACGGCTGGACCCAAAACGTATTTATATCTCATTTAAGGCAGTCTCCTCATTTTAAAACCTTTACCGCTTGCCATATGTTTTATCACAATATATCGCCGTAATCAACACTAAAACGTCATAACGGCAATATCTTGCTCATATACGAACGCGCCTTCGGCACACGGAGATACGACCGGTATCGCGTCGCCGCCGATACG
>JAFVZE010000135.1 GCA_017508315.1 Kiritimatiellia bacterium
CGGCGATCAATGGGGACGGATGCCCAAGGAACAGTGCGAATGGCTGGAGGAGACGATCGACTCCTCGCCGTATCCGTGCGTCACTTTTTCGCATCTCAGCTTTGAACGCGCCGGAGGAAAAAAGGTCATCCGCGATATTTTTGAGCGTGCCAACGCCAAAACGCCCGGCAAGGTCCGCATGGCGATAAATGGACATTACCATTGTGATTTTCTCCGTATCCTCAACGACATTCTTTTCTTCGACGTCAATTCCGCCAGTTATCAATGGATAGGAGGAAAGCGGGCGCACAAGTTCTATCCCGTCGAGTATTTTCAGAAAATCGGCATGGGCGATAAAGCGCGCAAAGTGCCGTGGATCGCCTACAACGATCCGCTTTGCGCAATCGTCACGATGACGGCCGACGGTGTCGTCGAGATCAAGGGAATGAAGTCTTCGTTCGCCTGCGGTGTCACCCCCAAGAAGGTAGGCATGGAGGTGGATTACCATTCTCGCGAAACAACTCCGAACATCCAGTCCGCAAAGTTGAAATTCTTTTATGGTTGATGTTTTTTTTGCCGCTGCATTGTCAGCCTTAAGCGCAACCGCCGAGCCGATCTGCTGGAACGGCGGCGAATGGGATTTTTCGGGCGCGCCGAAGGGGAAGCTTCTTACCGACAACGACGGCTGGTGGGGGCGGAGTATCTATACCGGAGTTTCATACTCCTATGCGCAGGATCCGGACGCGCCGCGCGACCAGTTGCGCGGCAATGCGGAAATTTTCGGACGCCGCCTTATAGACGGCGATCAGGCGACCGGGTGGCATAGACCGGTGGGCATGACGAAGAAGCGTCCGCTTGTCGTGACATTCGATTTCAAGCGTCCGTGCGTGTTTACGGAAGTCGATCTTCTTTCTTCCAAGTCTCCGAAAGCGTCGGCGGTATTGGAAGTTTCCGCCGACGGGACGAACTGGACGGAGTTTGCAAAGGTTGAGTGTGTCGCCGAACGTACGCGCATCCGGCCGGAGGCCGAAGGCCGGGGACGCTATCTGCGGCTTTCCTGCCGTTCGATGACGTCGTCGACGACATATCTTGATGAGGTGCTGGTGTGGGGCGACGGCGAGGTTTCGACGCGGCATCCTGAAAACATCGTACCGATTCCACGCGGGAACGCTCTGCGGATGACGGAGCGTGGAAACGGCGGAACGGTCGTCGTTCCGTTGGCCGATCCGACGGAAAAATCACCGGTTAAAACGGGAATGCCGCCTTTTGATTTCACGCCGTGTCCCGATGCGGGCGGTGAAATCGTGATGGCGCGGAATGAAACGGAAGTCAGATATTTTGCGGTGGTCAATGAAAGTGCCGCTCCGGTGCGCATACCGCTCGTTGCGCCGGATTTCGGCAAAGGAGTTTCCGCGCGGCTGCTTATCGGCGGTTTGGTCCGTACTCAACCCCCTAAATACAAGCTTACCGAAAAACAGCGTTTCGATCTTCTTCTGACCGGAGCCGAACCGGAAGACGCGTTTGACGCGGACATGACGGGGATTGTTCCTTTCTTTTCCGACGATACGGTGCCGCCGGTCAATTTCGCGAGAAAATATCTGGCGAACCCGGAACAGGTGACGGGATTCCCCGGTGCGGTCGAAATCGCTCCCGGTGAAGGTGCGGTCGTGATGCTTCGCGTTACGACGCGCAATGCTGAAGCGAGCGTAAGAAGCGGCAGGCTGTCGGCCGGAAAGACACGGCGCGACGTCCGCATCCGCATTGTCGATGTCGTATTGCCTGAAAACGATGCGTGGATCTATGTATGGAGTCCCTTCACGCGGCAGTTCCCGTTCGAAAGCCGGACGAGATTCCTGAACGACGTGCGGCCCATCCGCGAACTGGGTGCGACGGTGCTAAGGGGACTGCCCGAAAAAAATTCCAAAGTCGCATTGGCGGCGAAAAACCGCGGCGGCGCCGTGATCAATTACCGCGTCAACGGCGTCGGCAAACGGGTGATGAACAAGACTTATGCGGGGAAGGCGAAATGTCTTGACGATAACGATCGCCGCGATATTCGGGAGCGTACGGAAGAACTGCGCGCAAAAGCGGCGGCGTGCGGTGTTCGTCCCGATCAGCTTGTCCTGGAGATTTCCGACGAGCCCGGGATGCGCAACGCCGCCCTGTTCGGAGAGGTCTGCCGGTATCTGCGGGAGGTCGCGCCGGATATGAGCGTCTACATGAATCCGAGTTTCTGGGCGAAGACCCGTTTCACGCCGACGGAAGACATTATCGCCGCGCTTGGCGGATACTACCGCGAATGTGTCGATGTTTCAGTGCCGTACCGTACGCTGGTCGAGGACGAAAAAGGGCGCAGGGCGCTTTGGGCGACAAAGCGCCGCGTCAATGCCCAGTATGCCCACCCGGCGCACCGCGCAGGGCGTTCGATCGCATGGTCGAGTTTCCGCTACGGTCTGAACGGTTTTGCCTACTGGGCGTATTATACTCCGAAGGGTAATCCGTGGGACATCCGCACCTGGACGTTGTGGGCGTATGAGTGCCAGCTTGCATTCCCGCTCGAGAACGCAGTCGCGCTTACGCCGGTTTACGAGGAAATGCGCGAAGCTTACGAGGATTGGCTCCTGTTGACGGCGTTGCGGCAATCGGGCAGAGAAAAACTTCTCTCTGAACTTCTTGACGATTTCGCCCGGAGTTTCGAGCCGGAGAATAAGGAGTCTTCCAGACCCTACGCCTGCGATTTCTCCGCGCTGCGTCTTCGCGCGCTAAGGTCTTTCCGGTGACCGGGCCACCGAGTGAGACCTCGTAGCGAGTCGAGACCGAGGAGGAGCTCCGACACCTCCTGAAGCGACAAAAATGACTCACCGAAATAAAATCGCACCCATGATGGTGCCCCGCAAACTTCCGCTATTCCATAGGATCAAAGACTGTGATATAATACGGCCCATGAACATTGTTATCTTGTTGGGGGCCCCGGGTTCGGGGAAGGGTACGATCGCGAGTCGTCTCGCGGCCGAAAACGATAATCTCAAGCATGTCAGTTCCGGCGACCTGCTTCGCGGAGCCGTAGCCAAGGGGACCGCTGCCGGCGTCGAAGCCAAAGGTTACATGGAGAAGGGTGCGCTCGTTCCCGATGCGCTCATCGCCCGGATGATCAAGGACGTGATCGCCGAAACCGAAGGTGACGTCACCATGCTTCTCGACGGATTTCCGCGCAATGTCGCGCAGGCCGAGATTCTGGAGCAGACGGGTGCGCCGGTCAAGTCGGTGGTGCTTGTCGATGTTCCCGATGAAATCATCGCCGACCGCATCGCCGGCCGCCGTACCTGCCCCAAGTGCAAGGCCGGCTACCATGTCAAGGCGCTGCCGCCCAAGGTAGAAGGCGTCTGCGACGCCTGCGGAGCGGAACTCGTCATCCGCAAGGACGACAATCCCGATACCGTGAAGGACCGTCTTGCCGTCTATCACCGCGAGACCGAGCCGCTCATAGCCTTCTACGATGGCAAGGGGCTGCTGCGCAGAATCGACGGCGATCAGGGGCCGGAGAAGAACGCCGAGGCGTTCAAGGCCGCGATGTAAAGCGCTTGTCCGGCGGTGAAAGTCGACATAAAGAGCAAAGCGGAAATCGACCGGATGCGCGAAGCCTGCCGGATGACGGCGGAAATACGCGATATCTGCGCCGGTGCCGTGGCTCCGGGGGTGACCACCGGAGAGATCGACGATCTGGTGGCCGATTACTGCAGCCGGCGCAACGTCAAGGCGAGTTTCTACAAATACATGGGTTTCCCGGGGCATCTGTGCGTTTCTCTGAACGACGAGGTGATCCACGGGATCCCGAGCCGCAACCGGGTCATCATGCCGGGAGATCTGGTGAAAACCGATGTCGGTATTTTCAAGAACGGTTTTCACGGCGACACTTCGCGGACGGTAGCCATCGGCGTTACCGATCCCGAGACGCTGCGACTCGTCGAGGTCACCAAACGCTGTCTTGCGGCGGGCATCGCCGCGGCGGGCCCCGGGGTGCATCTCGGCGATGTCGGCTATGCTATTGAAAAGGTCGCGCTCGAGGCCGGTTTCGGCGTCGTGCGCGACTGGATCGGGCACGGGGTCGGTCGGACTGTGCATGAGGATCCGCAGGTTCCTAACTACGGCAAACCGGGGACCAAGCTTGTTCTCAAGCCGGGAATGACGCTTGCCATCGAGCCGATGATTTCGATGACGAAAAAAGGCGAGAAAACATATGTTCTCGACGACGACTGGACGGTTGTTACCGCCGACAACTGCCTTTCTGCACATTTTGAGCATACCGTCGCGATAACCGATGACGGATGCGAGATTTTGACTTTGCCGGCGGACTATCCCTGAAACTTTCAAGCCCGAAGGCGCTTAGGTCGAATGGCGGCTGATTGCTTGGGGGTGGATGGTCCGTCGGCTTAATTACACAATAAATAGTACGGTATTTATCCGCTGTACACAACCTGTAGATAAGTTTTTGCATTTTACCCCTTGTGGAGACGCAATATATAGTGTATCATATGGGTGTACCTACACAACAGAAAGTAAAAATCGCCTATATAACGGAGTTTTGAGATATGAAGCAGATGAAAATCATCAAGCGCAGCGGTGAAGAGAAGGAATTTGACATCGCCAAGATCGAAAATGCGATTCGCAAAGCTTCGCAGGCGGTGGACTACAAATGTGCGCTTTCGGAAGGGCGCATCAGGCTTATCGCCGAGGAAGTGGCCGGTGTCTGCGAGGCGCGCGACCGGGCGATGACGGTCGAAGAGATTCAGGACGTCGTCGAGACGAAGATCATGGAGATGGGTGCGCATGAGGTGGCGAAAAAGTACATCACCTACCGCTACAAGCAGAATCTCCTGCGTCAGGCGAACACGACCGACCAGCAGATCATGTCGCTCATCGAATGCAACAACGAGGACGTGAAGCAGGAGAACTCCAACAAGAATCCGACGATCAACTCCGTCCAGCGCGACTACATGGCCGGCGAGGTCTCCAAGGACGTCGCCGCGCGTCTTCTTCTGCCCGCCGACATCGTACAGGCGCACAACGAGGGCATCATCCATTTCCACGACATGGACTACTATGCCCAGCATATGCACAACTGCGATCTCGTGAACCTTGAGGATATGCTGCAGAACGGGACGGTCATTTCGGGAACGATGATCGAAAAACCCAAGAGTTTCTCGACGGCGTGCAACATCGCCACCCAGATCATCGCCCAGGTCGCGTCCAACCAGTACGGCGGACAGTCGATTTCGCTTACCCACCTGGCTCCGTTCGTGGAGATTTCCCGTCAGGCGATCCGCAGGGAACTGGAGGAGGAATGCGCCGAGACGGGAGTGAAGCTCGACGAAGCGGCATTTTCCAGAATTGTCGAAAAGCGCGTCAAGAAGGAAATCCAGAAGGGCGTGCAGACGATCCAGTATCAGGTGGTGACGCTCATGACCACCAACGGTCAGGCGCCGTTCGTTACTGTATTCATGTATCTGGGCGAGGCGCGCAGCGAATCCGAGCGCAAGGATCTGGCGCTTATCATCGAAGAAGTCCTCAACGAGCGCATCCGCGGCGTCAAGAACGAGCAGGGCGTGTACGTGACCCCCGCGTTCCCGAAACTGATCTACGTTCTTGAAGAGCAGAACATAAGCGAGAATTCCCCCTACTGGTATCTCACCGAACTTTCCGCCAAGTGCACCGCCAAGCGCATGGTTCCGGACTACATCTCCGAGAAGAAGATGCGCGAGTACAAGCTTTCGAAGGGCGAGGAGATCGGCAACGGCGACTGCTACACCTGCATGGGCTGCCGCTCGTTCCTCACGCCCGACCGTTCCGGCGACGGCTACGGCAACGTGGCGCGCGCGCTCAATTACGAGCCGGGCAAGCCGAAGTACTACGGCCGCTTCAATCAGGGCGTGGTGACGCTCAATCTCATCGACGTGGCGCTTTCCGCCCACGGCGACATGGAGAAGTTCTGGCGGATTTTCGACGAGCGCTGCGAGCTTTGCCACAAGGCTCTGCAGTGCCGCCATGAGCGTCTCAAAGGCACCTCGTCCGACGCCGCTCCCATTCTCTGGCAGTACGGAGCCCTGGCGCGGCTCAAGAAGGGCGAGAAGATCGACAAGCTCCTCTACGGCGGCTATTCGACGATTTCGCTCGGCTACGCCGGGCTTTGGGAGTGCGTCTTTGCGATGATCGGCAAGAAACTCACCGAGCCGGAAGGCGAACGGTTCGGTCTGGAGATCATGAAGAAACTCAACGAGTACACCGCGAAGTGGAAAGCGGCCGAAGACATCGACTATTCGCTCTACGGCACGCCCATCGAGTCGACCACCTACCGCTTTTCGAAGAATCTCCAGCGACGCTTCGGCGTCATCAAGGGCGTCACCGACCGCAACTACATCACGAACTCCTACCACATCCACGTCACCGAGCCGGTCGACGCGTTCACGAAGCTTTCCACCGAAGCGAAGTTCCAGCAGCTTTCGCCGGGAGGGGCGATCTCCTACGTCGAGGTCCCGAACATGCAGCAGAATCTGCCGGCGGTCCTGTCGATCATGAAGTTCATCTACGACAACATCATGTACGCCGAGCTCAACACCAAGAGCGACTACTGTCAGGTGTGCGGTTTCGACGGCGAAATCGAGATCGTCAAGGACGAAAGCGGCAAGCTCATCTGGAAGTGCCCGAAATGCGGCAACACCGACGAGTCGAAACTCAACGTCGCGCGCCGCACCTGCGGATACATCGGTTCGCAGTTCTGGAATCAGGGCCGCACCCAGGAGATCAAGGAGCGCGTGCTGCACGTTTCGTGATATGATATAATCCTTGCCCGATCAAGGGAGGTGCTTGTCATGAGAAACATTTTCATCGTAGGCGCCGGCGGCTTCGGCCGCGAGGCGGTATGGACGATAGAGCGCATCAACGCGGCGCAGCAGCAGCCGGTCTGGAACGTCATCGGTTTCGCCGACGACGATCCGGCGAAGGCGTCCGGCAATTTCGAGGGCTATCCGCTGCTCGGCGGCGTCGGGAAGGCGTCCGCGGATCATCCCGGCGCGTCGGTCTTCATCGCGGTCGGCGACAACGCCGTCCGCCGCGAAATCTACCGGCGGCTGCGCGGGCACGATTTTCCCGCGCTCATCGATCCGTCGGCGCAGGTTTCGCCGACGACCGAGTTCAGGCACGGAACTTTCATCGCCTGCGAGGCCGTCGTTTCCGTCGGCACCGACATCGGCAAGTTCGTCATCATCAACGCCCGCGCCGGCGTCGGACACGATTCTATCGTGGGCGATTTCTCCAACATCGCGCCGGGAGTTTCGCTGTCCGGACACACCGTGATCGGCGAGGACGTGATGATGGGCACCAACAGCTGCACCGCGCCGGGGATGACCGTCGGCGACGGAGCGACGGTGGTCTGCGGAACGCCGGTGCTCAAAAACGTGGCCGCCAACACGACGCTTTCGCCTTTCGGAATCTTAAAGCAGTGAAGTGGGCGCTCTACAATCTTCTTTTCGCGACCGTCTACCCGTTTCTGCTGCCCGGTTTTCTTCTGCGGATGCACAGGCGGGGAGGATACGCCGCGCGCATGGGCGACCGCTTTGCGCTTTATCCGGAGGCGACGCTCGGCAAGCTGCGTGAAGGCGGCGGCGGTTTCGTGTGGATTCACGCCGTGTCGGTGGGCGAGGTGCAGGTGGCGGCGCAGTTCATGCGCGAATGGCGCAAGGCGGAGAAGGATGTCCGTTTCTGCTTTTCGACCACGTCGTCCACCGGCTGGCGGATGGCCGAGCGCGAACTTGCGGCGGAAGATGTCCTTATCTACAATCCGCTTGATTTCCCCTCGTTCGTCAAAAGTGCGCTCAAGACGGTAAGACCGCGCGCGGTGGTGCTTGTGGAAAGTGAAATCTGGCCGGTCTTCATCCGTACCGCCAGAAAGTATTCGGTGCCGCTTTTCCTGATCAACGCCCGCGTCAGCGACCGTTCCGCTCCGCGCTACCGCAGAGCGCGCTGGTTTTTCAAGGATGTGTTTTCGTCGTTCATGGCGATTTTCGCGCAGTCGAAACTTGATGGGCGCAGACTGATCGAAGCCGGAGCGCCGGAGGAGATAGTTCATGTGACGGGAAGCTTCAAGTTCGACGCCGCGCGCCGCGCCGCGCCGGAAAAGGAGGCGGAGCTGCGCGAATGGACGGGACGCGGGCGTCTTCTGCTCGGCGGCAGCACGTGGCCGGGAGAGGACGAGGTGCTGCTTTCGGCGTATCGGCAGCTGCTCGGCGAAGACGGAACGCTTAAGCTCGTGATCGCGCCGCGGCACTTCGAGAAGGCGGACGATGTCGAGGCGAATATCAAAAAGGCGGGGTTCGATTGCGTCCGCCGTTCGCGCGGAGAGACCGCCCGCGGAACCGGGCGGGAAGTGTTTTTAGCCGATACTACGGGAGAGCTTATGGGGTTCTACGGCATTGCGGACGCCGTCTTTGTGGGCAAGTCGCTCCGCGAACACGGTTCGCAGAACATGATCGAGCCCTGTCTTTGCGGCAAGCCGACGGTGGTAGGTCCGTACACCGAGAATTTCCGGCCGGTGATGAGCGAACTTCTCTCCGACGATGCGATAGTTCAGGTCTCGGACGCGGATGAGTTGAAGCTGAAGATAAGATCGGCGCTTTTCGACGGCGAAAGCCTCGGGCTCCGCGCGGCGGCGGCGGTTGAGTCGCGCCGAGGGACGGTTGCGCGGTGCGTGTCGGAAATAAGGAGAGTTCTTTAAGTGAGAAGATTTGCAGTCCTGTTGGCGCTCTCGGCGATCGTTTTCGGGTGTTCGCGCCGGGAAGATGCCGTAGAGACCGAAAAATACGTTTTTGCTCCGATAGTCGCCGTAAGCGCCCATATCGCGGTCGTGGAAAAACCCGATGCGGCGAGGGCGCTGCTCATCGGCGACGACGCCATGGCGCTCGAGCCTTATCTCGCGCGTGCCGGAGTGAAGTGCTTTTCCCGTCCCGACGGAAAATACGACATTGTCGCCGTCGCCTGTTCGCGGATGAGCGACCGGTCTTGCGAGCGGCTTTCACGGTATGTTTCCGAAAACGGGATTGTGGTCTGGGTCATGGACGTGAAAGGGGTTTCGGCGGAGGATTTCCGCGGCCGTCTGACGAATTTTTCCTTTCCTCAGGCGCATCTGTGGATGCCCGGCGAGACGAGATGGCTGCTCGTCGGGAGGAAGACGCCGCGCAAGGTGAAACTCTCGGCAATGCTCGACTTCTATTCGCGCGAGGAGGCGTTCGAGGATTTCGCTTTTTCAAGATGCGCTTCGCTTCAGGAGTTGTTCGGAAGCTATATCGCCGACCGCGAGGCGGTCATGCCGGCTTTCGAACGCGGAGATCTTTCCGCCGAGGTGAAGCCGGAGTTCTTTCTGGAACGCAACGTTTCGAACGTCGGGTGGATATCCCGCGACGGGGTGGACGGCGATATCGCCGCGGAGGTGTTCGCGAAAATGCGTTCCGTTCAGAAGGTGCGCCGCAAAGTGGTAAAGGGCAATATCGCTTCGGCGTCGGCCAAGGACCGCGAAGGGGAGAATCTCGCCACCGACATCTGGGCGGAGGCGGCCAAGGAGAATCCGAACGACATGTTCCTTCTGGAGCGGCTCGACCGTCTGGAGCGCAACGCGAAAGGCTTTATGGCGGTAAGGAAGATCCTCATGGCGATGAAGTGCTACGAGACCATGGCGCTCATCCGCCCCGACGATCCGGTGGCGTTGAACAATTTCGCGATATGCCTTAAAAAGATCGGCAAGCTCGACATCGCGGAAAAAGTGCTTGCGCGTGCCGAAGAGCTTTTGAAAAAGAGATGATGCTCAAACGGAAAACAACTTGTGCCGCCTGCCGGATGACTTGACAGAGAGCGTCAAATCATGATATTTTACCCGCCTGTTTCAATGAGGGATTTCATTCCAACCTAAGGAGCAAAACAAATGAAAATCGTCAGGGACAAGGGTGTCGAAGGAAAAGTCATCGTCTGCACGGGAGCTGCCGGAGTTCTCTGCTCGAGCATGACCGAAGATCTGCTGCGACACGGAGCGAAAGTGGCCGTTCTCGATCTTCGCGGCGAAGTCGCGCAGAAGTTCTGCGCCAAGCTCGCCAGGAAGGGGCTCAAGAACTGCATCCCCGTGGAGGCCAACGTTCTTGACCGCGACAGCCTCGAAGCGGCTAAGAAGACCGTTCTCAAAAAGTGGGGCCGCATCGACGTCCTCATCAACGGCGCGGGCGGCAACCACCCGAAGGGCACGACTCCCGCCGAACAGATGACCAAGGGCGTGAAGATCGAGGACACTTTCTTCGGCCTCACCGCCGAAGGTTTCGAATTCGTCAACAAGCTCAATCTCGTGGGCACCATCCTTCCCTGCCAGGTGTTCTGCAAGGAGATGCTCAAGAAGGGCGGCAGCGTTCTCAACTTCTGCTCGATGGCCGCCTACCAGCCGCTCACCAAGGTCGCGGCGTACGGCGCGGCGAAGGCCGGAATCATGAACTTCACGGCGTTTCTCGCCACGCATCTTGCGCCCATGGGAGTTCGCGTCAACGCGCTCGCGCCGGGATTTTTCATCACCGATCAGAACCGCTTCCTGATGATGGAGAAGGACGGCAAGACCCCGACCGCCCGCGGCAACAAGGTGCTCGCCAAGACCCCCATGCGCAAGTTCGGCCAGCCGAGCGACCTGCACGGCGCGGCGCGCTTCCTCATTTCGGACGACGCCTTGTTCGTGACCGGCGTCACGCTGCCGGTCGACGGCGGCTTCGTCTGCTATTCCGGGGTTTGATGCGTACAGACTGAAGGACGGAGACGGAAATGGGCAGTCATCACGGTACGCCGCACCGCAAAGGGCCGAGGGAACTCGTCACCGGCGGCGAATGGGTCTACGGCAGAAACCCCGTCGAAGAAGCGCTCGCCGCCGGGCGGCGCACGGCGATGGAAATAATTCTGCCGCCGGCCTCCCCGGACGAGGATGACCAGCTCAAGGTCATCCGCGACGAGGCCGCCCGCCGCCGTCTTGTCATACGCACCGCCGAGCGCGCGCAGCTCGACAAGCTCACGCGCTTCGGCAACCATCAGGGGGTGGCGCTCAAAACGACAGGCTATCCCTATGTCGGATTCGAGGAACTGCTCGAAGCGGCCGAATCCGATGAAAACTCTCTCGTGATCGTTCTCGACCATCTTGAAGACCCCCAGAACGTGGGGTCGATTCTGCGCACCGCCTGCGCGGTCGGAGCGACCGGCGTCGTCATTCCCGAAGACCGCGCCTGCGGCATCACCCCGGCGGCGGTCCGCGCTTCGGCCGGCGGCGCCGAGCACATAAAGGTCGCCCACGTCGTCAATCTTCCGCGGGCGATGGAAGCGCTCAAAGAGGCCGGTGTCTGGTTCACCGGGCTTGATTGGGGCGATGACGCCAGAAAATATACGAAAATCGACTTCAAAGGGCGCGTCGGGCTTGTGATCGGAGCCGAGGGGCGCGGCATTTCCCGGCTCGTGAGGGAAAACTGCGACTTCATCGCCGAACTGCCGATGCCCGGCGGGTTTGAATCGCTCAACGCCGGTGTCGCCGCGGCGGTGACGATGTACGAAGTAGTGAGACAGAGAGCGGGATGATGGAAAACGGCAATGCTTCATCCCTGGCGGCGATGCTGCTCAAATCTTCCGGGCTGTATTCGGAGGAGGCGCTTTCGCGCATCGCCGCCGGGAGACGGGCTAATCCGGGAATGGGGCTTGCGGAGGCGGCGGTCAAGTTCGGCGGCGTCAAGGAGAAGGAGTTTCTCGCCGGCGTCGGCAAGGTGCTGGGGCTTGATTCGGTCGACCTCGAACACCGGAATCCTACCCCAGAGGCTCTGCAGAAACTTCCGGCTTCGGCGGTCTATCAGTACAATGCGCTACCGTTCGCGCTTGACGAAGATTCCATCACGGTGGTGGCCAGCGATCCGTTCGACACTTCTGTCGCCGACGGGTTGAGGCTCGCGGCCGGAATCAAAGTCAATGTCGTATTGGCCCCGAAGGAAGACGTCGAGAAGGCGATCAAGAAGTTCTACGGCGTCGGCGCCGAGGCGATCGAGAAGATGCTCGAGGACGGCCGCTACGATGTCGGCGACGACTTCGGCGCGATGACCAAGATCAACGTCGGCGAGGAAAGCGAAGAGGCCTCCATCGTCAGATTCGTCAACCAGATCATCGCCGAAGCCGACCGTCAGGGCGCGACCGACATCCATATCGAGCCGCAGGAGACGGAACTCAGGATCCGCTACCGCATCGACGGCATGCTTCACAAGGTGGACGTGCCGCCGCAGCTCAACCGGCTCAAATCGGCGATCATTTCGCGAATCAAGGTCATGGCGAACCTCGACATCGCCGAAAAGCGCCTGCCGATGGACGGTCGAATCGGAATCCGCATCCAGGGGCAGGACATCGACATTCGCGTTTCGACGATGCCGGCGGCGTACGGCGAATCGGTGTCGCTCAGACTTCTGGCCAAGAGCGGAAGCTTCGTCAAGATGTGCGATCTCGGGTTCAACGACCGCGACTTCGCGGTGGTGGACAAGATCATCCACCGCCCGAACGGAATTTTTCTCGTCACCGGACCTACCGGTTCGGGCAAGTCGACGTCGCTCTATTCGTTTCTCTCCGAAGTGAACAAGATCGACGTGAGGATCATGACGGCCGAAGATCCGATCGAGTACCACATGGCCGGCATCAATCAGGTGCAGATGCAGTCCGAAATCGGCATGGACTTCGCGAGGGCCCTGCGCGCGTTTCTCCGTCAGGACCCGGACATCATCATGGTCGGCGAAATCCGCGACCGCGAAACGGCCGAGATCGCCATCAACGCCTCGCTTACCGGTCACATGGTGTTTTCGACGCTGCACACGAACGACGCCGCCGGCGCGTTCCCGCGGCTTATCGATATGGGCGTGGAGCCGTTTCTCATCGCTTCGGCGGTCGCCGGCGTCATGGGGCAGCGTCTCTGCCGCCGGTTGTGTCCCGACTGCCGCAGAGAAGTTCCGCTCGACCGCAAATACTACACGCTTGAATATCCGCCGGCGAAAGAGACGGTGTTCGAGCCCGGCGGTTGCGATGTGTGCAGCCGCACCGGCTACAAGGGCCGCAGGGCGCTTTTCGAGGTGCTGGACGTCGACGAGGATATCGAAGGGGCGATCGTGCGGCGCGAGAACGCCACGCAGATCCGCAATCTCTCGCTGTCGAAGGGCATGAAGACCCTGCGCGAAGACGGCTGGGCGAAGGTTTTTGCAGGAGTGACGTCGGTCAAGGAGGTTCTCCGCGTCACCGAAGATCAGTGATAAAAGAAGAAAGAAAATGGCAGACGTTTCCGGAATCAGAAAATTCGCCGACGCGGCGGATTACACGCGCAATTTCATAGTCAGAGAGGAAATCGGAAAATACCTTCCCGGCGGACGGCATTTCATCGATGAGGAACTCATAAACCGCTGCATTTCCGAAGCGGAATCGAAAACGATCGATCCCGTCCGCATCCGCGAGATAATCGCCAAGTCGGAATCGACCTGCGAAACGCTCGAGCCGCAGGAGGTCGCCGCGCTTATGCAGGTTTCCGATCCCGGTCTTTTCGAGGAGATGCGCGCCGCCGCCGACCGGATCAAGCACAAGGTTTACGACAACCGCATCGTGATGTTCGCGCCGTTATACATGTCGAACATGTGCGTAAACGGCTGCAGGTACTGCGGTTTCCGCGAGGGCAACAGGGAGCAGCGGCGTCGGGTGCTGACGATGGACGAACTAAAGGAGGAGATCGACGTCGTCGCCGGACGCATCGGGCACAAGCGTCTTATCGCCGTCTACGGAGAGCATCCGTCGACATCCACCGAATATATCGCCGAGACGATCGAAACGTGCTATTCGCGCAAGGTCAAGGCGCCTTTGAGCGGCGCGGAGGTCGGAATCCGCCGCGTCAACGTCAACGCCGCGCCGCTGCCGATCGCCGATCTGAAGGTTCTGCGTTCGGTGGGGATCGGCACGTTCCAGGTGTTTCAGGAAACGTACAACCGCAAGCTTTACGAAGAGATGCATCCGGCGTGGTCGGTCAAGGGCAACTACGATTGGCGCACGACCTGCTTCCACCGCTGTCTCGAAGCGGGCGTGGACGATGTCGGGCTCGGCGTTCTCTACGGGCTCTGCGACTGGCGTTTCGAGCTTCTGGCGACGGTGCTGCACGCGCGCGATCTTGAGCGCTGGTTCAACATCGGCCCGCACACGCTCTCGTTCCCGCGTCTGGAGCCGGCGAGCGGCACCAGAGTGCCGGAAGAGTCGCCATGGCTCATCGACGACGACACTTTCGCGCGCATTCTCGTGATCGCCCGGCTCTCGGTGCCGTACACCGGTATGATCGTCACCGCCCGCGAAAGCCCCGAAAGCCGCAACCGCGTCATCGACCACGGCATGACCCAGCTCGACTGCTCGTCCAACATCGCCATCAAAGGCTACAGCGATTTCGAAAACGAGGCGCATCAGGAGAAGGAGAGACAGCAGTTCATGCTCTGCGACAACCGCTCCATCGACGAGATGGTTCGTTATCTCGCCGACCGCGGCATCATCACCAGCTTCTGCACGGCCGGTTACCGCTGCGGACGCACCGGCGGCTGCATCATGGACGCTCTGAAGACCGGACGGGAAGGGAAGTTCTGCAAGATCAACGCGGTTTTGACCTTCCGCGAATGGCTCGACGATTTCGCGTCTCCCGAAACCCGCGCCGTCGGCGAGAAACTCATCGACCGCGAACTTGCGGGAATAAAGGATTGGCTTCCCAAGTTCTATCCGAGCGTCCTCAAGCAGTACGAGGCGACCTGCCGCGGCGAGCGCGATCTTTTCTTCTGAGAGGCCGTCGTTCCTAAAACGTTCGTCTGATTTTCTTTTCCATCGTTTCCACCGCGCGGTACTGGTTCATGGTAAGACCGTAGCGTCTGCGGAAAGAGTGCATCAGGTGGAAAGAATCCGAGAAGTCGCAGGCGGCGGCGATTTCCTTGATCGACAGCGAAGTGTTGGTCAGCATCGTCGCGACGTTTGCAAGCCGGATTTCCGTTATCTTTTTCGAAACGGTGGACGCGAGGACCTGATGGAAGCGCAAGTCCAAAAGCTGCCGCGAGACGTTGAGACGGTCTGCGACGTCGGCGGCGGAGATGCGTTTTCCGGCGTTGGCGCCGATGTAGTCCATCGCCCGCTTGACCAGTTTTCCGTACTGCGACGCCGCCATCGTGGTGTCGCGGTGGGTGATCGCGACGTTTGTCAGTTTTTCCGAAAGGCGGAGACCCGGCGTGCGCAGCAGTCTGGTCATCATCTCCGCGGCGAGACGGCCGGTGCGTTCCTGATCGGTGTGCATGCTCGAGAGTTTCGGTATGCAGTTTTCGCATATGAGCGCGTCGTCGTCGATCGAAAGAACCGATACGTCTGCGGGGATGTTGAGCTTGGCGCTCGCGCAGGCTTCAAGCACGGTGAGCGCGATGTCGTCGAAGGCGACGAGGACGGCCGCCGGTTTCGGCAGTTTCTTCAGCCAGCGGCACAGCTCGCCGTAATAATTGCCGTTCGGCGAAGAAGCGCGGAAGATGTCGGCGTCGGCGCCCTTTGCGCGCAGGGCGTTGCGGAAATCGACCGCCCGCTGCATGTTCCACCTCACGCACGGCTGTCGCCCGAAGAAACCGTAGCTTTTGTAGATGCCCTGTTCAAGGAAGTATTCGGCCGCCGTTTTCCCGAGATACGAAACGTCTCTGGAAATGAACGCAATGTTTTCTTTGCGGTCTTTTTCGCCGAGCACACCGTCCTGTTCGATGACGACGAGAGGAATCGGCAGATGCGCGATTCTTTTCAGCGTTTCCGCGCTTTCCGGATTCACGCTGGGGGAGGGCAGCGAGAAGATGACTCCGTCTATTCCCTGTTCGGTAAAGTTGTCCACGTCCGAGGGACGGCAATGGCTCATGCGCCTTTTGAGGCGGATGTCCCAGCGGATGCGGTGGGATTTCAGATAGTGCAGGATTCCGGTGAGCTTGCGCTGGCCGTCGGTGTGCGCAAGATCGACGGCGATTACGATGCGCTTGTTTCTTTTGGATTTCATGGCGGGATTATAACATATTTGAGTTATGGAAATACGCATATTTTATTTTCACATCAGACATTGTTCGATTGCA
>JAFVZE010000136.1 GCA_017508315.1 Kiritimatiellia bacterium
CCGCGCCTGCTGGCGCGGAACAAGCGGTACGAGATTGTCTTTGTTTTCCCCTTTCGCAAAACGCGCCTCGGTAAAGGAATACAGGATACCGGCCGAGCCGGTTTTTTCGCGCTCCCATTTTATCGAAGATTCAAATCCCGAACGCACCGTCTCATCGCTCAGATTTACATTGGCGTAATTGTAATACGCAATTTCATCTTCAAGTCTGCTGTAGTACGCGGTAAATCGAAAATTAAATTCTTCCGCCACGGCCCAATCCACCCCCGCCTCGCTCGTATGTCCGTGCTCCGGCTCAAGGCTTAAATTGGGAACTCCATATGATGAAAACATCTCATCTGCAAGCGGAGCATGAAAATACGGCGCCCAGCGGACAAAAAGTTTAGCTTCTTCACTGGGCCGCAAATTAATTCCCGTTTCTCCGCCTACGGCGTTATGGCTTTCTCCCGACGTATCGTGCATAACGCCCATCCGAAACCTGTCCCGGGAGAGAAACGCTGCGCCCCTTAAGCCTGCGAACAACGAAAGCGAGTCCAAGAGAAAAAACTCATCACGGGCGAAAAGCGCACCGGAAAAACGCTGATAATCGTTTTCCGCCGAGGCTTTGACATCCAACAGATCGATTTTAGAATCAATTCCTACGACAAATTCATTCCCAAAGCCGCCAATTTCCGCGTCATTGAGATATTTAACCCCAAAAACCGCGGAATCAACCTCATAAAGGCTGTATCCGGTACTTTTTCGGTGGCGCATCGACAGCTCAGCATCAATGCGATTCTCGTCGTTTATAACTCCCTCGCCGGAAAAACTAACTCCATAAACCCAGTTCCGGGCGGTTTCGGTTCCGCTCGACGAACGAGGATCATCGCGCCAATTTCCGTAATCGGTTCCGAATGATGATTTCCCGGTCATCAGCCCTTCGGGCAGGCCGTACTGACTGTCGGCCCAGAACGCTTTTGCGGAAAAGCACGAACCGTTGTCAAAACGCTGTTTAAAACCACCCTTTAGCGACCATGTTTCGAACCAACCGTTATCGCGCCAGCCGTCAGAACGATCCCAGTCGAACATCGAATAATACGAAATCCCATTTTCACCGTCAGCCCCCTTAACTCCGAAATGAGCGCCTATTGAGTCCCAGCTGCCGCCGTGCACCTCCATTGTCGTGCGCATCGCCTCATCGTCTCCGCCGTCGGTGACGATATTGATCACCCCGGCCGATGCATCCTCTCCGTGCAGGGTTGTCTGCGGTCCGTGCAATATCTCCACTTTTTCAATGGCCCTGAGCGGCACCCGCAGCAGATTCTGAGCCGACATATCCGGATTGTTGAGAACTTCGCCGTCGACTATGATTTTTACGCGCCCAAAACCGTTCGCCCCGTATCCGCGCATTGAAATCTGGGAAAGCGCGGGGTTGGCGTTCATCTTCCTGAACTGGATATTTGCCCGCTTTTCAAGAAGATCTACCGTCGAAACAGCCCCGGACGATTCGATATCGTTTTTGGTCATAACCTCGACATTCGAGGCGATATCCATCGGAGACTTTCCTAAACGCGAAGCCTCAACGATTACCGGCGGCAGATTGGTCGTCAGCGCCAGTGCAGACGCAACCAATATCGGATTCATTTTTTCTCTTTCCCCCTCGTGCGAGAGTACTTGATTTTTAAACCGACGATCCGCATTCCGGCTTTCACGGCTGCGCGACAGTGCCTGATTTCCACAGGGCTTTCCGGGTCTTCGGCTTGAACAAAAAAGCGCCAATTCAAACGAACTGACGCTTTTCTTTATGCGAAATTTACGCTTTATTATTCAGGCTTGGTCTTCTTGAGACCGAGACCGCGGCTTCCTTCCTTCCATTCGCCGCGCTTCTGGAGGAGATTGACGCGCTCGAAACGCTTCAAAACATTGCGCTTTGAAGTAATCTTGCCTGAACCCTTAAGAGATGCATGTTGACTCATTTTCTTGTCTTCCTTTCAACGGGCGGATATTATATCATTTCTTGGTGGGCTTTTCAACCGGGGCGGAAGCGGCTTTCGCAGGAGCCTTGGCGGGAGCCTTCGCCGTATCCTTGGCGGCCGGAGCGGCCTTGGGTTCGTCGGCCGGAGGGACGAACTGCTTGAACTTGTCGGAAGCCTCGATCTTGGCGGACTTGACCTGCTTCATGATGTAATCCTGAACAAACTGGCGTTCGGCGTTGTTCTTGAGATACTTCACGACATCGTCCTTCTTGGGCACATCGCGCTTCTGCGCGGCCTTGATGAGGATGTGGCTCGCCTGAACCTTCTCGGGTTCAGCCGGCTTGTCGCCCTGGGCCTTCACTTCGGGGATCTTCTTCGTCGTCATGATGAGGTGATAGCCGAACTGCGTCTTCACGGGCTCGGAAACCTTGTTGACGGGAAGCTTGAAGGCGACCTCGTCGAACTCCTTGACCATCTGACCGTGGGTGAACGCGCCGAGATCGCCGCCCTTGGCGGAGGACGGACATGCGGAATTGGCCTTGGCGAGCTCGGCGAACTTCGCGGGAAGATCCTTGGCGGAAACCTTGTCAAGCTGAGCCTTGAGGTCCTTGATCTTTTTGAGCGCATCGCCTTCGGCGTTCGCCGCCTTCGCGTTCTCGGCGACGATGCCGTCGATCATCTTCTGAGCCTCGGCCGAATAATCCTTAGCCGGGGATTTCGCCTGCTCGGCCTTGAGCAGCTTGTCGATGAGAATGCCGTTTTCAAATTCCGCGCGGGCGCGCTCTTCGCCCAAAGGGAACTTCTTGAAATATTCTTCAAGGGATTTGGGCGCGTCAGGCATCTTGGCGATCGCCTTGAGGAATTCATCTTCGCGTTTTTTGCGGTCGGCGTCCGTCACCGTGAAACCGTCCGCCTTCGCCTTGGCGATAAGCACTTTCTCGAAGATGAAGCTCTGGGCGATCTGATTGGCGAAAGACTGTTTCGCGTATTCCTGCTGGGCGGCGGGAATCTTGTCGCCCTGCGCCTTCAGAATCGCCGCGACATCCGAATCGATTTTGCTCTGCATGAGCTTTGCGCCGTTGACCGAAAGCGCGACTTCATCGACGCTCTCCTTCTCCGTGCAACCTACCGCCATCACTCCCGCGACGAGCGCGGCACCGAGCATTTTAATGTTCATTTATTTTCAACTTTCTCGTTTTCGTTGTGCAAAATCAACCTGAGGACTTCGCGCCGCGTTTCCACGGCACAATCCAAGTGGAATTGATAGAATACACCAATTACCCTTGCCGCGTCAAGCAGAATCTGCATATTTCCGCTCACGCAATCGGGATTTTCGAGCCATTGCGCAGTCTGCCTGGCGATCCGCAGGCACCTCCCCTCGCCGAAAGCGCCGAACGCTCCCGACGAAATCGAGAACGCCGACCATTGCGAAGACGGGTCGTAGCCGGAAAAATCCGGCATAACCCCGGCAAGGCGCATGGCGTGCAGCTCAAAACGCGCCATGCATCCGAGAAGATCCTCAGGAGTATGCGCATTTTCTATTCTCCCGAGCGTATCGTCCGACAGACGATACCACTCGTCCGCCCCCTCCGTCGCAAGTTCTCCGACAAGCGAACGCACATAACCGGCGAGCGCCAGCGCCCGGAACGAACCGCGCATGTTCTCTCTCATCTTGCGCGGAACGCATTCCCGCAATGCGTGAAGATTGCCTCTGGCGCGCCGGTAATATACGATTTCACATTCGTAATTGAGATCGTACTGCCCCAGAAACGCGCTTTTGGGACGCACCGCTCCCTTCACCACCGTCTTGACGACCCCTTGCTTCGTGAGCCATGAAACCACGTGCGAAGTGCGCGACCACGGATGGACGGCAAGGCACAGAGCCTCGCATTTCGCCGTTTCTCCGGCCATAGGCTACTTGCGCCGGAAAAGCGGCGCGGCGATGTCGTAGAGTTCCTGATCGCGCTGCAGACGCTGAAACAGCGCCTGACGGTCGATCTGATAACCCTGAATGAAACTCTGCTGCGCCGTCTGTCTGCGGCCCGTGCGATGCTGAAGCTTGGCGAGATCCGCCCACGCGTTGGCATCGCGGGGATTCGCTTTCAGGTACCGGTTGAACGCCGCTTCGGCATCCGCCGTGAGCCCCGCTTCCATCAGCATCGCCGCTACCGCCCGCATTTCATCGACATTGGCCATCTTGTCGGCAACGCCGCGCACGAGCTGCCCCGCCTCCTGCACCCGCCCGAGCTCGAAGTAGCAGCGCGCAAGCATGAAAATCTCGCGATCGACGGCCTTGCCCGAGCCGCGCTTGCCCTCAAGCCGTTCGATTTCGGCGGTAAGCGCCGAAAGGCGCTGGACATAACTGCGCAAGCCGGCGGTCCGCTTGTTCTTGGGATCGATCCTGTCCGTATAATCCATCAGCTCCGTAACCACATCCCAGCGGCGGAACGGCAGAAGACATTCCTGCGCGTAACGGAAAGTGGCTTCCGGCGAAGCGGGATAGAGAAGACAAGCCTCGCGGAAGGCCTGCGCCCCCTCCCGGTAGCGCCCCTGCTTGTTGTAAAGTCCGGCGATCGCGGCGCGGAGCTTCGAGAACGACTTCTGTCCGGCGAAATCGCGGCGGTACATCGGATCGTCGAGAAGACGTCGGGTGTACCAGTCCCAGAAATCGGCATCCCGCGCGGCGATCTTCGCGTCGTAAGGGGTCTTATCCTTGTTGATCTTCATGATAAGCCCGTGCGGCGAAAGATACGGATACATCCAGGGTATCACATAGCTTTCCTCGACATAGAACGCATGGCGCAGACGGTCATGGTCGTGCATCATCTTGGTGAGAATGCCGTTGATCTCCATCACCCCGAGCGCGCCGGTGACCTGCACGCGGCCGTTCTCGATCTTGAGATCGCCGTTCGCCGGACGGACTCCGCGCTGCACCTCGTCGACATAGATGTTGAAAGCCTCCGCGGAATCCTCCTTCGACGGAATCCAGATTTCATCGCCGTAGAGATCGCGCTCGACCGACATGTAGGTGTCGTCGGCGAGGGCGTTCTGGGTGATGAGATACACGTCGGGACGGAAATTCGCCGCGTAGATCATGTAGGTCGGCACGAAACGCCCCGGATCGGTGCCGCCGAAAAAGATTGCGGACTTCTCCATCGCCGGCGGATATTCCGGATCCGGAAGCGGCTCCTCGTCGGCGACGATCTGCTCGCGGATCGCCTTGGCGCCCTCGAGCTGATAGGCTCCGAACTGCCAGCCGAAGGTATGACCGTTCTGCTCGGCGCCGCCCATCTCGAAGACGAGCCGGTCGTTGGTGTAGTTCTGCACGATCGGAGTGACTCCCGCAACAAGGATCATCGCCGCGCCCATCACAACCGCGATCGGTTTGAGCGGCAGACTCTTTTTGAGCAGCGCCTTGAGCGCCAATGCGCCGGCGAACACCATGCCGTAGCCGATCCACATGGCGATCATCGCATGGGAGGAAATGAACTTCACCTTCTGGATGAAACCGTCCTGCACGTCGCCCTTGACGTTGGCAAGCCCGATGAGCAGAACCGACATCATGAGGAAACACGCCGCCGCCGCGAGCATCCACTGCCAGAACGTCTTTCGCTGCGCCTTCTCCACCACCCATTTAGTGGCGACGAACGGAACTATCGCCATAAGCACCAGAATGTCGGTGAACTGCAGAAGAACATCGCCGAGATAGTTCATTATGCCGCCCCAGGTGGGCATCTTGAAAGCGATCGCCTCGTACTGTCCGCGCATGATCGCGTGCTTGAAGCCTTCCCACGTGCGCGGATATCCCCAGTTCATCGGCGGATTGCGAAGATCGGAGACTATCGGCATATACGCGTAGAACGAGACGCCGAGCTGGGCGAAGAACGCCGCGCCGGCGACGCTGCGTCCGTTGGGGAGCGTCACCCAGGCCATGGCCAGAAGCACGAAATTCCACGCGATCGGCCAGCCGAACCACCAGCTCTGCGGATGGGTAAGCCCGTTCATCGCTCCGTGCGTCAGGAGCGTGAACGCCGCAATCTGCAGTCCCGCGACGGGAACCGCGAAACAAAGCCCCTTCTTCGTGAACGCCGCAAGCGCGAAGAGCAGCGCGATCAGCGCCCAGAAAACGAAAGTGGACTTGCCCCAGGGGAATTTAACCCCCATATAGCCGCCGTCGCCGGCGACCGGAACCATGGCCGCGGCGATGATCGCCGCCACCGCCAAAGCCGCGCTGCCGGCGAGAAACCCGGCGCTCTCGCCGCTCCAGACCTTCTCGTCGTCGCCGCGCATCGCCGCCGCCATCGCCAGCACGACCGACGCGGCCAGCAGAGCGGCGATCACCGCGTAACGAGCCGGTTCGATGAGCGGCGCGACCGGAGCCGTCACGCCGTCCCAGACGTTCTTGGAGGCGAACACCGTCGCGGCGAGAAAAATGAGCGCCGCGCCGGCGCCGCCGCCGCAGAGCACGGTTCTGCGGCCTCTCTCGTATTCGCCGCGCGCGCGCAGCACCGCCGCGGCCGCGATTGAAACGACGAGCACCGCAAGCGCGATCACCAGAACGCACGTCGAAGGACACGAGGCGCTTTGCGTCAGCGGCAGATGCTTGTTGATGACGTCGGCCTGCATATAGCGGTCGGCGCGCAGAAGACAGCCGATCTTGAGCAGCTGGTACGTAAGCCCCACCGGAACGAGATAGATGAATACGTCGCGGAAAAGGCCGATATTCTTCATCGCGATGACGATCGCCAGCGGCACCACCGCGAAAAGGAGCACCTGATAGTTGGTAAGCCCGAGTCCGAAGACGAAAGCCGTAAGCCAAAGTATCCTGTCGGAAGGTTTTCGCATCCAGCGGTAGGTGAGCAGAAACACCCACATCAGGAAGAAGGCGTTGAGCGAATAGACCTCGACGATCGTCGACTGCGACCATTCGACCGGCGAAAGCGCGAAAGTCAGCGCGCCGCCGACCGCGCCGCCGAAACAGATGAACGACGAAGGCGCAGCGATTCCGCTTTCATTCCCGGCGCCGATGAAATCCCGTCCGCTGCGGCAGATGAGCATCGCGGTGAAACCGGCGGCGAACGCCCCGAACACCGCCGAACAAAGGCTTACCGACCAGGCCGGAGTGGGATGCCCCATGTAGGTGACCCATGAAAACACCTTGCAGAAAAGCCACGAGCAGAGCGTCCAGAACGGATACCCGGGCGGATGCGGAACGCCGAGGTGCGCCGCCGCCGTCGCGAGTTCTCCGGAGTCCTCAAGCCCGACCGACGGGCCGAGGGTGAAGAAGTAGACCGCGAACGTCGTTATCGTGGCCGTCCAGAAAGCCGCCCAGTCGAGTTTGGAGAAGAATCTGTCTTTCATGTGTCCATCCTGCTTAAGAGATCACGGCGCCAACACCGCGCTGCCGTCGCGGCGGTCGGTGCCCGAGAAATAAAACTCCTGTCCGGTGGCGTCCATGACGCTGCGCCACAGATCGCTTTCGAGCTGAACCGCCTGACGTTCGATGGTCGCCAGACGGATCGGAACGAGCGTGTAGCTGTCTCCCGTATTTCCGACGACGCAGTTCGTGCGTCCGGCCATCGCCGCATGCACGGCGTTCCTCGCGAGCATGTAGCACCTGATCGCGTCGGTGCCGCGCGCCGGAACCGAACGCACCATGTAGCTCGGATCGAAATACTTGACGCTGCAGCTCTCGCCGCGGCTCTTGAAATGCGCCGCGATCCGCCCCTTGAGGAACATTCCGATATCCTTCTTGAGAACGTTGCCGCTCGCGTCGCGGCGCTCGGCCTCGCCTTCGATAAGATCCTGTCCCGCCCCTTCCGCGACCACCACCACCGCATGCGTCTTGCCGGCGGCGAAACGGTTCTCCAGCGCCCGCAGGAGCCCGTTCTCGCCCTCAAGCTCGAATTTCATCTCCGGGATTATGCAGAAATTGACGACCGGATTGGCGATCGAGGCGTAGGCGGCGATAAATCCCGAGTCGCGCCCCATCAGCTTGACAAGCCCGATTCCGTGCGCCGCGCCCTTGGCCTCCACATGAGCGTTGCGGATCACGTCGGAGGCGATGGAAACGGCCGTCTCGAAACCGAAACTGCGCCCGACGAACTGGAGATCGTTGTCGATCGTCTTGGGAATGCCGACGACGGATATCTTGAGTTTGCGCCGTATGCACTCCTCCGCGACGTCGCGCGCGCACCTGAGCGAACCGTCGCCGCCGACGCAGAAGAGGATGTTGATGTTCATGCGCTCGAGCGTATCGACGATTTCCCCTGTAGGCTGCTGTCCGCGGCTCGATCCGAGAATCGTGCCGCCCAGTTCGTGGATCGTGTCAACGACATCAGGATTGAGCATCACCGGCTGATAGCCGAATTTCGCCGAAAGCCCGGCGTAGCCGTAGCGGATGCCGTAGATGGTGCGGACCCCGTAATCGTACGAAAGGATCTCGACGAGCCCCTTGATGACGTTGTTAAGCCCCGGGCAGAGCCCGCCGGCGGTGACGATGCCGGCACGCGTCCATGACGGATCGTGGAATATCCTCTCCCTCGGGCCGGCGCGCTCGAACGTCGGCATTTCGCCGAATTTCTCCTCGAACCTGCGCATCAGAGATTCGTTCTCCGCCACCAGCACGCGCTCGCCTTCCTCCACGAACTCGTGATGGCGCACGGGCGAGGAGATTTTGCATTCACCGAGGCTCTCCACCCGGCACGGCGTGAATTTGTTCCCTTCAACCAGTTTTTCGAGATTTGAGATCATGTGGAAATTCCCCTACAGAAGATTTTTCAGATATTCGCCGTAACTTGATTTGCCGTATCCTGCGGCAAGGCGTTTAAGCCGTTCATCGTCGATCCAGCCGCGGCTCCAGGCGATCTCCTCTACGCAGCTCATCTGCAACCCCTGGCGGTCGATGATCGCGCGGACAAAATTGGTGGCGTCGGCAAGCGACTGGTGGGTACCGGTGTCGAGCCACGCGAAGCCGCGGCTCATCACCTTGACCTTCAGCTCCCCGCGATTGAGATATTCTCGGTTGATGTCGGTGATCTCGTATTCGCCGCGCGCGGAGGGTTTGAGATTTTTGGCGATCTCCACCACCGAACCGGGATAGAAATAAAGCCCCACCACCGCGTAGTTGGATTTCGGAACCGAAGGCTTCTCTTCCAAGGAAACGACATTGCCGTCACGGTCGAACTCGACGACGCCGTAGCGTTCGGGATCGGCCACCCGGTAGCCGAACACTGTCGGCGCGGAATCCGCGGCGGCGGCTTTGAGCATCTTCGGCAGTTCCGCGCCGTAGAAAATGTTGTCGCCCAGAACGAGACACACATCGTCGCCGCCGATGAAATCTTCGCCGATGACGAAAGCCTGCGCAAGCCCGTCGGGCTTCTCCTGCACCCTGTAGGAGAACTTCATCCCGAGCGAAGCGCCGTCTCCCAGAAGCCGCTCGAACATCGGCAGATCGCCGGGGGTCGATACGATCAGCACTTCGCGGATGCCCGCAAGCATCAGAGTCGAAAGCGGATAAAAGATCATCGGCTTGTCGTAAACGGGGAGAAGCTGTTTCGAGATAACCTTGGTAAGCGGATGCAGACGGGTTCCGGCCCCGCCGGCGAGTATTATGCCTTTTCTCACCTTCATGCCCCCTTCCTGAACTCTGCCGCCAGTCCGAACGCCCCGGTCACTGACCGAGCGCGAGACGTTCCGCAAGCCGCGGCGGAAGCCCCGCTTCAAGCACCTTCTTCTGGGCGGCCGCCACATCGTATTCCAGACGCCGGAAGCGCACCATGCGCTCCTTCGGACTGTATATCACGTAAGCGGAGCGCGGGTCGCCGTCGCGCGGCTGCCCCACCGACCCCACGTTGATGAAATATTTCCTGCCGACGGGAAGCTTGAAATCCTGAGCGTCGATGCGGTAAACCGCGCCCATCTGCTTCTCGTAGATCATCGGGCAGTGCGTGTGTCCGTGGAAACACAGCGGAGTCACCTGATGGACGAAATGCGCCTCCGCCTGAAGATGATCGAAGACGTAGCCGAAACCTTCGGGATTGTCCATCGTCGAATGAACAAGCGTTATGCCCATCGAAGTCTTGGAGAACGGAAGGTTCCTGAGATACATGATCTCTTCGACCGACAACTGCTTGCGCGTCCATTCGATGACCGCCGCCGCATGCGGATTGAAATCGGCGAGATTCTGCCGCGAAGACACGTAATGGTCGTGATTGCCCATCACCACCGGGCAGTTGAGTTCCCGTATCTTCTGGAGGCATTCGTGTGGTCTGGCGTTGTAGCCGACGACATCCCCGGTGCAGAGATAATCGGTGACGCCCTGGGCACGGCAGTCTTCAAGCACCCTCTCCAGAGCGTCGATGTTCGCGTGGATATCCCCGAGTACCGCAAAAACCCTGTCCGCCATTCTGCCCCTTTATTTCAGCAACGCCCCGGCCACCTGAAGATCCTCGACCGTCGTGATCTTCAGATTCGGCCTGAGATTCTCGACCAGTTTGACCTGGGCGCCGTTGAGCTCGACGGCTTCGCAGTCGTCGGTGACGACCCGCTTGCCGAGATTGGCGAAAGCCGCGCGCAGCTCGCGGATCTGAAAAGCCTGCGGAGTCTGGACGCTCCAGAGCTTCTCCCGGGGAACGGTCGCCGAGACGGTGCAGCCCTTCTCGCAGCGCTTGATCGTATCGGTCACCGGACGGGCGCAGGCGACCGCAGGAGTGCGCCGCACGGCCTTGGCGACTTCGGAGATCATCTCCGGCGTGACGAGCGGCCTCGCCGAATCGTGGATCAGCACATGGCGGGTGTCGACATCGCAGGCAGCCAGACCTGCGGCCACCGACTCCTGCCGCTTCGATCCGCCGGGAACGATCGCGTGGAGTTTGGAGATGCCGAACATCTTCACCACCGCCTTCGAAGCGATGAGCTGTTCTTTGCGCACCACCAGAACGATCTTATCGACATCCTGGCTCCGCTCGAACGCGAGCAGACTCCAGGCCACCACCGGCTTGTTCACGAGCGACAGAAAGGCCTTGTCGACCCCGCCGCCCATTCTTTCGGATTTGCCGGCCGCCAAAATTATCGCAGTAGTCATAGTAGATTCCTCCCGCAGCATTTTTTGTATTTTTTCCCGGAACCGCAAGGGCACGGGTCGTTGCGCCCGGCCGACGCAGCAGCAGCCGCGCTTCTTGGCACCGCGGCGGCGGCGCGGGCCGAACTCATCATCGAGGCGAAGACATCGGCGACGCTCGCCGGTGCGCTTTCTTTAGGTTCTGCGCCATCCGCCGAGACGTCATCCCGGTTGGTGCGCGCGGCGTTCTGCGCCATCATGTCGAAAAGGCTGCGCATGCGCGAAACGGTGGCGCTGCGGAACTCCGATGAGACGACTTTCGATTTGATGGTGGTCATCAGCGTCTCGAACATCTCGAAAGCTTCCTTCTTGTACTCGATGAGCGGATCGCGCTGACCGTAGGCGCGCAGATTGACGCCGTGCCGCAAATCGTCCATCGCCCGGAGATAATCCTGCCATTCGCGGTCGATGACCTGCAGGAACACGCCGCGCTCCATGTAGGGGAGCGTTTCCTGGTCTTCTCCCGCGCACTTGGTCTCGTAAGCCTCCTCCACGCGTTTCATCACGAGATCGCCGGCCTTGCCGGGCGTTCCCATGAGCGGACGGATCTCGTCTTCGGTAACCGTAATCGGGAAAGTGACTCCGAGCCAGTCCATGAAATCGCCGAGACTGCCGTCCTTGGCGTCGAAAAGATACCTCTCCGCCTGCGTCATGACGAGATCGTTCATGACGTCGAGAATGAGATTGTGCACCGACGCGGCGTCTCCGCAGAGCACTCTGCCGCGAAGTTCGTAGACGATAGAACGCTGGCGGTTCATCACGTCATCGTATTCGAGCGTGCGTTTGCGCACCGCGAAATGCTGCTGCTCGACGCGGCGCTGGGCGGTTTCCACGGAGCGGTTGAGCCACTTGTGCTCCATCACCTCGCCTTCCTTCATCCCGAGACGCTGCATGATGCCGGAAATGCGCTGCGAGCCGAAAAGCCGCATGAGCTGATCCTCGAGCGAAATGAAGAACTGCGAGCTTCCGGGGTCTCCCTGACGCGAACAGCGTCCGCGCAGCTGGCGGTCGATGCGGCGCGACTCATGGCGTTCGGAGCCGATGACGTGCAGACCGCCAAGTTCGGTCACTCCCTCGCCGAGCTTGATGTCGGTTCCGCGTCCGGCCATGTTGGTGGCGATCGTCACCGCTCCGCGCATACCCGCAAGCGAGACGATCTCCGCCTCGCGGGCGTGGTTTTTGGCGTTCAGGACCTCGTGGGGGATGTGCGCGATCTTGAGCATCCTCGAAAGAACTTCCGAGGTATCCACCGTGACCGTGCCGAGAAGAACCGGCTGTCCCTTCTCGTGGCGCTTCTGGACGTCGGCGATGATCGCCTTGAACTTCTCGCGCTGGGTGCGGTAGATCTGATCGTTGCCGTCGACGCGGTTCACCGGCTTGTTGGTCGGGATCGACACGACGTCGAGCTTGTAGATGTCCTTGAATTCGCGCGCTTCGGTCTCGGCCGTGCCGGTCATGCCGGAAAGCTTCCTGTAGAGACGGAAGTAGTTCTGGATGGTGATCGTCGCGAGAGTCTGCGACTCCTTCTCGATCTCCACGCCCTCTTTCGCCTCGACGGCCTGATGCAGACCGTCGGACCAGCGGCGGCCCGGCAGCACGCGGCCGGTGAATTCGTCGACGATGTAGACGTGGTTGTCCTGAACGACGTAGTCGACGTCGCGCTCGTAGAGACAGTAGGCGCGCAGGAGCTGATCGACGACGTGAACGCGGTCGGACTTCTCCACGAACGCGCTCTGGGCGTCGCGGCGGCGCTCGATGCGCTCGCCGTCGGAAAGCGTCTCGTCGCCGTCGATCGCCGACATTTCGGCGGCGAGATCGGGCAGGACGAACAGTTTAGGATCGCTCGGGCAGATCTTCTCGCATCCGCGGTCGGTAAGCGAAACTTCGCGCGTGCGCTCGCTGATGGTGAAGTAAAGCTCGTCGCGCAGCTCGCGGGCGCGCTCCTTGTGCATCTCGGAGAGCATCTGCATTTCGACGTCTTCGTGCAGCTTGCGGATGTCGGCGTTCTCCAGAAGATGCATGAGCTGCTTGTGCTTGGGCATCGAATGGTAGACCTGATAGATATACTCCTTGGTCTTGACGGTATCGCCGGACTCGAAAGCCTTCTTCGCTTTGGCGATCAGGTCGTTGCACATCGAAGACTGAACCCGCACGATCGACGAAACCATGGGGTTGATTTCGTTGTACACGTGCGAAGTCGAGACCGTGGCCGGACCGGAGATTATGAGCGGCGTGCGCGCCTCGTCGATGAGGATCGAATCCACTTCGTCGACGATCGCGAAATGGTGGCCGTTCTGCACCACCTGTTCGGGGCGCTGGGCCATGCCGTTGTCGCGCAGATAGTCGAAACCGAACTCGGAATTGGTGCCGTAGGTGATGTCGCAGAGATACTGCGCACGGCGCTCTTCGCTGTCCATCGAGTTCTGGATGCAGCCGACGGTAAGTCCGAGGTATCTGTAAAGATGCCCCATCCAGGTGGCGTCGCGGCGGGCGAGATAGTCGTTGACGGTGACGAGCTGGACGTTCTTGCCGGCAAGCGCGTTCAGATAGAGCGGCAGCGTCGCCACGAGCGTCTTTCCCTCGCCGGTCTGCATTTCCGAAATTTTCCCCTGATGCAGAACGATGCCGCCTATGAGCTGCACGTCGAACGGAACCATGTTCCACGTAAGCGTATGCCCGCAGACCTCCTCGGTCGTCCCCACCAGTTTACGGCAGGCGTTCTTCACCAGCGCGTAAGCCTCGGGCAGAATGTCGTCGAGCGACTCGCCGTTGGCCACGCGCTCTTTAAACTCCTGTGTTTTGCGCGGAAAATCCTCGTCGGTGAAGTTTTTTGCCTGATATTCGCCCTCAATGCGGTTGATTTCACGGACGATCGGCCAGAGCTTTTTCAGCTCGCGATCGTTCTTTGTTCCGAATATAGCCTTCAATAAGTTCATAATTGGCTGATATTATACCATATTCTACGAGCCAAAAACCTATCACCCCCGACTAACGCACCTTCAGCCGCCAAATGGATGAAAATCCGTCCTTCGGCACGATTAGCAGTCTAAACGTAAACAACGCTTACGCGAAAGCGGGTCTTATTATCTCGCGAGCCAGCCGCCGTCCACCGGCAGAACGATGCCGCTGATGTAGTCCGA
>JAFVZE010000137.1 GCA_017508315.1 Kiritimatiellia bacterium
CCGATTTCGTGCAGCTGCCCGGCGAGCCGGAATGTCACCCGTCGGTCGGTTTCGCGCCTTTCCCGGACGCGCTTTCGGCGTTTGTGTTCAAGAACTGGTCGCTGGTCGACGCCGAAACGCTCGCAAAGACCGTGGGCGCCGCGGTAGAGGACATAAAGCGCATCGCCTCGGAAATGGGACTTGCGCGGGAAGTTGAAGTTCCCTCCGAATGGAAGAAGTCTGGCTATGTGACGGTTCTCAGGCGCAACTGGCATCTTTTGCCGTATTCGCAGATTCTTTCTGTTACCGGGCTCTCTCGCCGCGAATTGCGCCACAGTCTTCTCAATGACGATTTTCTCTACTCGAAACTCGGCAACCCCAAGCCTGCCGCGGCGAAAATCGTATATTCCAAGAAGCTTGAAGAGTCCGGCCGGGCGGCGCGTCTGGCGCTGCGCAAGACTCTGGAAAGTGAAGGCGTCAAGATCGCGGACCGGACCGAAGTTCCGCGCTTCGGATTTCTGGAGAATCTCGCCGTTGTTCCCGAGACGATGATTTCCGGTGCGCCGAAGCGCGATGAAAACGCGCGTTTCCGCCGTCGGCTTATCTTTCCGTACTGCGCCGACTACGGCGATGTTCTGCAGGATGAGGATGCCGCAAGCTGCAGCGAAGGGCTTATTGCGCGTCTGGCCGAACGCGGAGTAGACGCTTTGTGGTTCCATGTGGTTCTTTCGACGCTTTCTACCGATCCGAAATATCCGGAATGGGGTAAAGACGCTCGCCGTCGCCGCGAGTCGCTCAAGAAGCTTGTGGCGCGGGCGGCGAAGTATGGCGTGAAGGTTTTTCTCTACGTCAATGAGCCGCGTATGCAGCCGGACGCGTTTTTCAACGTTTCAGGGCGTGAAGGGATGCGCGGAGCCCCAGACCGGCAGGGCGCAGGGTATCGCGCGATGTGCACCGAGGATCCCGCGACGCTCGCGTGGCTTGAAGGGTGCTTGAAGGATCTTTTCTCCGATGTGAAGGGGCTCGGCGGCGTATTTACGATTACGATGAGCGAGACTATGACCCACTGCGCTTCGCAATTCAGGAAAGTGCAGGAGAAATGCCCCAAGTGCAAAGGCAAGCCTTACGAATATTTCATCCGCAAGGTCAACGAGGCGGTCGTGCGCGGCGTCAAGGCCGGAAGCAAAGATGCGGAGGTGTGGTATTTCGATGTCGGCTGGGAAGCGGAAGGAACCGACCGCAAGGTGATCGCCGATCTTCCCAAGGAAGGCAGTCTCATTCTCTGGAGCGAAAAGTACCTCCCCTTCGAGCAGGCGGGAATCAGGCAGAAGGTAACGGAATATTCGATTTCCCATCCCGGTCCCGCCGACCGTGCGCTTTCGATGTGGAAAACGGCCAAGGACGCCGGGCTCGGCTGCGTTGCCAAGCTGCAGGTTTCGTGTTCGTGGGAGATAAGCGCCGTACCGTATCTGCCGGCGATGGATCTTGTCGCCAGGCACGCCTACAATCTCGCGCAGTCGCCGGTCGACAGCGTGATGCTTTCGTGGTCGCTCGGCGGATATCCTTCGCCCAATCTCGCGCTCTTCGGCGAGTTCCGCCGCGGCGACAGTATCGACGATGTTCTCG
>JAFVZE010000014.1 GCA_017508315.1 Kiritimatiellia bacterium
CCCGATCGTGACTTCGCCGTATTCGGGCGAAGAGGCAACTGTAATTTCTTTGCTCCATGTCTTGCCGCCGTCATCGGAAAAACGCGCAAAAACGTCGCGTTTGCCCTCGTGGATCGTATGGGCGCTTCCCCGGCTGTACGCACAAACGAGCCGACTGCCAAGCGCCTGAATCATCTGCCAGGAATTGTAGCCGGGAACATCCTGTACAATTCTCACGTCATACTTTTGGGATGTCACCTTCGCGGCATACGCAGGCACCAAAGGAGCAAACACAAGCACCGCCGCAATTCCCGGCAGAGCGCTTTTCATCAGATCCGCCTCCGCTCGTAGGCGTATTCTCCTGCGATGCACTTGTCCTTCAAATTGTGCACCCTGACGACGAGTTTACCGTTTTCAACCTTGCCTTCGATGACCGTCGGGAAACGTTCAGGTCCGCGGTCGAGGTGAGGACCGCCGCCGACGACCTGCGCCCACTTGCGATCCGCCGTCGGCGCATCGTAGCGGAAGCGGTGCATATGACCGGCGACCACGAGCTGCACACCGTTGGCGTTAAGTATGGGGCCCCATTCTTCGGCGGCCTGTTTCTGCCAATGAGCGTAATCCTCAAGAATCGTGCCGGGGTTGGCGTTGGGATCGGGATCGAAAAGCGGGATATGCACAAATGCGACCACGAACGGCGCAGAGGCGATCTCCGGGCGCTTAAACTGGTCTGCGAGCCACTTCGTCTGCGCTCTGCGGAAAGGCTCAAAACACGTAAAGCCGCCGTTCGCCGGATGGATGTCGGGTTTGTCCTCGCCGGTATCGAGCCCGATGAGCGCGATGTCGCCCTGACGGTAGGCATAGTTGAAACCGAGCTGCCAGTCGCGTGGACTGCGCTCGCTCGCAAGGCGCGGCATGACCACGCTTTCATACTGCGCGGCCGCCTCGCCGCGGTAGTCGTGGTTGCCGCGGTTGACGATGACCGGCATGGACGCGGCGAACCCTTCGCCGGAAAGCGGCTTATACATGACGCGCACGATATCTTCGCGCTTTTTGTAAAGTGAAGTGGGGATATCGCCGTTCCAGATCGTCACGGGGACTTTGAGCTCCGCAAGCTTGTCGACGACGAGCTTGAACGGCTCCCACTTTTCGTGGGTGTCGTTGATGACGCCGAAATGCGAAGCCGCCTTTTCGCCGGGCGTGGTGAAGGAATAAGTCTTCCCCCATTCCGGCAGCGTCTGCTTGGTCCAATAGCCGATAGGATGCGTAAGTTGAGACGCTCCGACGCGATACCAGTAGCGCGTGGCGGGCTTGAGCCCCGTCATGCGCACGAGAGATACGCGATCATCAAGGCGGGCGAGCGGCATACCTTCGGCGTAGAAGCGCTTTGCGCCTTTAAGTTCGGGATTGTCGGCGACCTCGACGAAGCCCGCCGACATTCCATTGACCGCGAAGCCGACTCCCATGGAGTCGGGAGCGGGAGCTTGCAGAAGCGGTTCGGAATCGATGATGCCCTCGCGCTTCACGTCGGGCGACGCCTTGTACGCGTCCCACGCCTTCTGCTCTCCCGGCAACATCGCCGAAGCGTTCTTTGCGACCGCGCCGGCCGCGAGCAACGCTCCGCCGGCGAGAAAATTCCTTCTGCCCATCTCCATGATCAAACTCCCTGTCTGTTTTTTGTCTGCCGTCTGTCTGTTGATTTATTTGGAACCGAGCGAAATCGCGCAGAAACTCGCGATAAGAACGACCGTTCCGGCGACGAGCATCGCCTTTGTCCTGAAGCCCGTGCCCTTCCATTCGCCGAGAATCACGCCGACCATCGTCGAGAAGAAAATGGTCGAAGCCATCATCACCGCAAACGAAATGTACCTGAGATCCGGCGGAACGAGCGGCTCGCCGGCCTTGACGCCGATGAACTGCAAAAGCCACATGACGCCGATAAGCGCGCACAAGAGGAAGTTCCTGAGCGAAGGCCGCGCATAGTCGCCGAAAGTGCGGTTCTTGAAATGCTGCTGCAGGCACCAGCCGCCTTCAACGAGGAAGCCGCCCCACAGGACGACCATGATAACCGGCATTCCGCTCCACAGCTCCTTCGCGCCGGCCTTTACGGCCAGCTCCTGCAAAGCGCCGCCGCCCTGCAGACCGAAGTTCATGCCGGCGGAGAAGACGCCCGCGATGACGGCGGTGACGATACCCTTCTTGAAATCGAACTCGGCGACCGCCTTGCGCTTCTCCTCTTCAGGCATTTCGTTTTCCTTGGCTTTGCCCGCGAGCCCCACGAACACGATACCCACGAGCGAGCCGATGACGCCGCCCAAAACGGTGAGCGCATTGGCGTCCTTGACGAGATCGGCGGCCTTGCCCGCGGCGATCGGCGGAATAAGGGTGCCGGCGGCCGCGGCAAGACCGCAGCCGATGGCGAGCCCCAGCCCGATACCCAGATAGCGCACCATAAGTCCCCAGGCGAGCGCACCGACGCCCCACATCATGCCGAACGCGGCGCAGCGCACGAGCACGGCTGGCGGCGCGGACATGGTCACGTTCCAGAAATCGGGAACCGTGCAGTAGCAGATGAGCGGAGGGCAGACGATGAGACCTAAAAAGACGTAGACGAACCACCACGTCTCATAAGCCCAGCCTTTAACGCCGCGCGCGGGCAGGAGGAAGGTCGCCCCGGCGAGACCGCCGAGGGCGAACACGGCCATACCGAGCATCGTATTCATATGGCCTTACTTCTTGAAGATGCGGCGGAAGTGATCGAGAATCATCTGGACGCCGGCGTCTCCGGTTTCCTTCGAGGCCTTTAGCGCGCTCTGGGCGTACCAGGCGGTCTTGTCGAACTCGGCCATGTTGACCGTATCGGGGCAGAGCGACATCATGAGCGAGGTCTCGCCTTCGCCGGCATGGTCGAAAGGATACTTCTCCAGCACCTTCGCGTCCATGAGCGCGTGGTTCTGAATCCAAATGAACGGATTGGCGTCGAGATTAGAGTGGTCGGTGTAGTACGACGCGCTCGAAGGATCTCCCCACCAGCCTTCGCCCTTCTTCTCTTCGAGGAATTCCATGATGACCTGACGCGAAGCGAGACGGAAAGCGAGATCGGTGGGCATACCGGCGTTGTAGTCTTCGCTCTGGTGGTGGATGAAGGTGTGGATGTTGCGGAAACCGACGTCGAGAAGGCCGCGGAAGATCTGACGCGCGATCGGCACCAGAGCCTGCGAATCGACGGGGATGGAGCCGCGGCCGTCGGAGCAGGGCGCGACGGCGCGGGAGGACGCGCCCCAGTAGAACGAAGGAAGAATGACGACGTCCGCCTCCTTCTCGTATTCCCAGAGCGCACGCTCTACGGCGAGCGTGTCCATACCCACGGGAAGATGTTCGCTGTGGTATTCAAGCACGCCGAGCGGAAGCACGATCGGAGTTCTCTTTGCGATCGCCTCGCGCAGCTGGCTCGGCCTCATAAGTTCGTAACGCATGTGTAAACCTTCTTTCTTTTGAAACCATCCGCGCCATACCGCACGGCGCATTTCCCGTATTATGCCAAAATAAACCCCCTCGCGCAAGGGTATCTCACCGTCATCTCAATATCAGCGTCAGGCTGCGCGGCCGCGCCGTACACTCGAAACGGACATCGTCGACTCCCATCATCGGGCTTGAAGCGCCCTTGACGTCGCGCCAGCGCAGAATCAGCGCCCCGCCCGGCGGAATTTCAGCCGGGAACTCGAGCGGACCGATCGGCTGCCTGCATTCGGCCGTTTCGCCGCAGGTCTCCGAGGTGAGCGGAGCCGTCACCGGAATCTCCACGCTCTTCCATTCTCCCCCGGTACCGATACCGAACGCTCCGCCAGTCACCAGATACTCGAGCGCATACGTTTTCGGCGCCGACTTGAAACTGCGCTGAACCGCCGTGAACGACAGCTTCGGCGATTCGACCACGGTCTGCAGATCGTTGGTGAAAGCGATGCCGAACGAACAGCCGAACGAACTCGTGGCGAGAGTGGCGAGGGCGCGCGCGGCGGCATCGGCGCCGGAGACTATCGCATACACGCCTCCGGCCGTGGCCTTGCCGGTCGATGTGAATTTAAGCGTATCGGCCGGATCGTCGCCTTTGTGCAGCTGCCATTCGTTCAAGCCCAGTTCCTTGGCCGAAGTCTCTTTCGTCACCGCCGCAAGGGAGTCGAAATTCTGAAAATAGGACCCGCCGGCGAAATCGGAAAGGCACACCGGCGATATTTCGCGCGGCTTCATGAGCGAAAGATCGACCCGCTCCGAAAGCGACGAAAGTTCGTCGCCTTCGCTCGGAAGCGGAGTGACCTCAACCGCAAACGTTCCGTCGCGCGGCAGCGAACCGACCGTCGCGCCGGGCTTGTCCGTGCGCAGCGAGGCGACTTCCGTTTTCGTTTCCTCCCCGCAGTGGACGGTGACGGCGCCGAACTCTACGAGAGGATTTTTCCGCAAATCGTCATCATCAAGCAGGAAGCGGAACCGCACCCGTTTAATTCCCAGCGCACAGGCAATGCGCACTGAAACGTTCTGTTTGGCCGAACTTACCGCGCAACCGGCGAAATTTTCAGTCCAGACATCTCCGTCTTCAGCCGAAGAAACATCAACCGCCACACTCGTTTTTTCCGTTATGCCGGCTTCTGCAGCGTGACTCTTGACCGAGAACACTACCTCCGTCACCGGCAGCGGATACGCGCAGGTGGCGATCCATGTATCGCGCCAGTCGATCTTGGGAGCATTTCCGGAATATACCTTGTCGATATACTCATGATGCGTCCAGCCCTCCGGCCAGACATCGGGCAATCCGGAATAATCGCTTGTGAAAACCGCCGTCTCGCCGCCGAGCTGCAGCACTCTCACGCGATAGCCCTCGGCGAACGGAATCGCCGACCATTTCACCTCCAGCGATTCGCGGTCGAGGGCGTTCGCCGTCACTTTGCCGAGTTTGCCCAGTTCAAGCGCCGTTACGACCGGCGCCGCCGGCGCCGAAGTCATGCCGCCCGGCGAATACGCCGTCACCGTAACGGAATATTCGCCGAGTTCCGGAACCTCGACCTCGATGAAGGTGTCGGTCGTCCGCGCGCCGTCGACGACCTTCTCGCTCGGGACTCCCGTCGTGGAGACGTCCACGAGATAATATCCGGCGTTCGCCGCGGCGTTCCACGAAACGAGCAGCTTTCCGTCCGCCGCCTCGCACTTGACTCCGGACGGTTCGCCCGCGACAAGTTTCGCCCAGTTCAGATCGGCCGTCACTTCTTCCGACCATTGCGAATCGCCGTATTCGGATCCGGCATCGGCAATCGCCATCACTCTGGCGCAATACCGGGCGGTCTCAAGATCCGAAAGCGCGTATTCCGGCTTTACGAGCGTTTCCGAAGCTCCTGCCGGAATCCGCTCCTCGTCGCCGCCGCAGGCTATGCACAGCGAGTCAAACGCCGAAACCGTATAATCATCGCTCTTCGCCTCGAATACGAACTTGAATTGCCTGACATTGTCCGAATTCTGAAGTCTGTATTGGGCCGTGGACTTTGAAGTGGACTGCGGCACGATATTCGCAAGTTCACTCCAGCCCCCGCCTTCGCCGTCGCACCCGAAAACTTTGAACACCGTCGACTTGCCGACGCTGCCCACCTTGTACATGAACGAATACGAATTCGCCGGCGCCGGCAGGACGGGCGAGACGATCTCGACGCGCACATCCTCCGCCGTCGTGGACGCGCAGCCGATTTTAAGCGCCGACTTGTCGCGGGCGCCGCTGTCGTAATGCGACGTCGAAGAGGAGGCTTCAAGTTTGGCGTTCTCGCTTGTCATCGTCCAGCCGTCAGAAACGTCCGGCGCGTTCGTGAAATCTTCGCGCACCTCGGTGAACGGTTCGCCGACAAGCCGGTACACTTCGAAACGGTAGCCGGCGGCGGAATCGACCTCCTCGGCTCTGAGCGACAGCGAAGTCCCGGTGAAAGCCGAAAATTCCAAACCTGCCGGGGCGGGAAGTTCTTTCACCAGCTCGCGCACCGTCTCGTCTTCGTCCGCCGCCTTCTCGCCGTAGAACACATGGATTCCTGAAACGGTCCAGATTCCCGCCGATCCGGAACCGTCAAGACATATGCGCAGCGCGTCCACTCCGAGCGCGGCATCCCAGTTGAGATGAACATATTCGGCGGTATCTTTCGAGCCTACGGACGAAACCGTCCGCCAGAGCGACTCGTCGGCGCTTTCGCTCCCTCCGACCATCGGCTTGACGCAGAGGACGCGCGTCGGCGAGACGGAGTTGCAGCTTACCTTGAGGATGACCTTCCGGACGCTCGCGGAGTAATGCGGCGAAAGCAGAAACTCCGAAAGGGTCGATAGTTTGACTCCGCCCTCGGCGTTGTCGGTTTCATACGAAAACCACGATGAACGATACCCTGTTCCCGACCAGCCGGAAACATCCGGTTCGTCGGACGCTGCCGACGCGCCGAGTGCAGTGAACAATGCGCAGCACAATACGATTTTACGACACATAAAGCGCCTCCCTGATCGTTCAGCCAACATTCCGCCCCGCGGACGAAGACGGACTCCGTTCATCCGGATTGTCAATAGGTTAGCACAATGCGGAACTTTGCGTCAAGTGGCATCCTTGTTTTCCGGGAGAATTCTCACTCCACCACGGAGACGCCGAGGGATATCGCTTCGTTGCGGATCGCCGCAAGTACGGCGGAAAGCTCCCTGTCGGCGGCAACCGACTCCGGCGTACCCGGGAAGCAGAACGCCAGACTCTCGTTCTCCTCTGCCGCACGGTGCACGCCTCGCAGGAGATCCGGCACCGAATACCTGTGTCCCGTGCCGATGCACACGGCCGGCACAGGATGCCCGGCGGCGTCGGAAAGATGCCTGAACACCTTTGAAAACTGCGTCAGCGGACGATAGCCGTTCCCGACAAGAGCATAACCGCTGTCCGTCCAGCCGGTTTTGTCGCGTCCGGAATAGAAAATGCGCACCGCGCCGCCTCTGCATCTCAGGTTGTAACGCAGATTCTCGCCGCAGAATCCCGGAGCGCGGCGGAGATAACCTATGTTGCCTCGCGTTTCCGGATCGCGCCCGGCAACGCCCAGATAATACATGCCGTCCAAGCGCAGCATACCCACACTGCCCGCGCCGGTGTAGCGGACATACCGGGAGAAATCGCCGTCGACTTCGATCACTCCGGCGGGATTGCCTTTGCCGCCGTAGATGCCGAACAGAAAACGCCCGTCCTCATATGCCGCGGTCTGAATCCCCATCAGCGTGAAACCCGTGGGCAGATCGTGCCGCTTCACGAATTCGAAATCAGCCGTATACTCGTAGATGTAATTGCATTCATGGGTGGCGGGCAGCCCGCCCGCGACGAAGAACCGCTCGCCGCGCCAGGTCATGCCGCCGGCTCCGTGCACCATCTCGGGCAAAGCCCAGACGCCGGCCGGTTCCAACGATCCGGCATCATACGCCATCACCTCGCTGACCGCGCCGTCCTCATGATTGAATCTGCCGCGGTTGACCGCGACATAGACGGTCCCGTCCTTCACGCAGAGATCCCCCTGATGGCTCGGAGCATCCCGGACCGCGAGCGTTTTCCCCGTCAGATCGGTCTTGACGATCTGTCTGGTGAAACTCCAGTAGATATGCGTTCCGTCCGTGGCGACGCCTTGGAGATGACCGCCGTACTCTCCGCCGCAAACGATTTTTTCCGCCGGCGGAACGGCCGTGCGGCACCCTGTCGCCGCGGCGGCGGCGAGAACGGAAAACAATATGCGTATCATGTATCCTCCTTTGTTGTTCATTTGATTTCCAAAGCATGCACCGTAAACACCCCGATCGGAACGAAAAGAATTTCGCTGCGCCCGGCGGGTATCACCACCGGCAGTTCCGCGCGCGACAGCGCTTTTCCCGTAGCCGGCAATCTGAATTCCCCCTTCTCGACGCCGCCGACGAGAACCTTGCAGCTGTAATCGGTTTTCGTTTCCGGCGATACTGAATACCGCAAGACAAGCGTCCGCCTGCTCTCGTTCGGATGCCCGGCGACATAAGTAAAGCAGTCCGTCGAGCGCACGGTGCCCAGACGCTTTCCGTCCCAGATCCGCTTCGTCACCACAGGTTCGGGTATGCGCAATATCGATCCTGTCGACGTCACGACGCCGTTCTCGTCCTCGGCGAAGGCGGCAAAAGCGTGAATATGGTCGTCGAACGACGGAGGAACGCCGCTTCTGCCGGGCTTCATGAACAGCGTCGTGCGATAATGCTCGAGCGTGAACGGTATCTCGAAGTCATACGGAGGCGCGCTCTTGGACGCGACAGGATAACCGTTGTCGAAAAGGTAGACGTTTTTCACCTTGGACGTGCCGGGGCGGGCTTCGACCGAAAATCTCAGCGACTCTCCCCTCCTTACCGTCCGCGCCGACGTGTTTCCGCGCCAGGATACGGCCGGCCCGTTCTTCTCATCCGGCCAGGCGTACACCCTCACCCGGTCCACGGTAAAAGACTCCGGAAAAGGAAACGCGTCGAAATCCACCTTGCCGCGGGAAGACTTGGAGGCGTTGCCGGAAAGGACAAGGTGCAGCGGCGCATTGCAGGCGGCGGCCGTAAGCGCGTCAAAAACTACGCCGTCACGGCCCTCTCCACGTTCGACGGTACGGATCAGATGTCCGTCAAGATATTCCGAAATCTCAAACGGCGTCCATTTGCAGCCGATAACGTGGAAATCGCGGTCGTCCGGCAGGGGAGAGAGAAAGCTCCAGCTTTTGGCGGCCTCATGCGGGGTGTTGTTGTGAAGATTGTGGGAGTTGCACGGCTTTTTCCCGTTCCAGCGCGTGGGATAATCCTCGAAAATATCGATCTCGATTCCGTCGACAAGCGGATTTTTCGTCGGCAGACCGTAAAGCCAGAATGCGGCGCACCAGCCGGGAAGATAGGTGAACTTCAATCTCGCTTCGAAATAACCGTACCGGAAATTCTTACGCGTCCAGATGCCGCTCGTGCGCAGCACGCCCTTCTCCCTGTCGGGTTCCGCGAGAATGCGGAGATTTCCCTTGCCGTCGAGCGTGACGGTGTCGGCATCCTTGCGCATCCATGACGGAATGAACCATTTCCCTTCGTCCAGCCGCTTCCCGTCGAAATCGTCGGAAAACACGAGCGGCCACTTCTTCTCCACGGGATCGAACGTCTCTTCCGGCGTCACCTTGATCGGGATCGGCGAAGCGGCCGTGTTTCTCGCGCGAGCGGCGAAAAACTCGTCAAGTTCCGCAAGTCCCCGTCCGCCTGCTTCGGGTTTCAAAGCCACCGCCGCGACGAACGAATTTGAAACTCCGCGGAAAAATTCGTCGAAGCCGCTTCTTCGCACCGTGGTCATGTCGGCGAGACTCTTGACGATTCTCGTGTACGAGCCGTCGGCGTCGACCGCGAAAATGAAATCGGCAGGCAGTTTCTTCTCTTCGACCGGAGGAAAATCAAACTGCCGGACATGCTCCGGCGACGTTCCGAAAACAAACGAGGCCGACGAGTTCTCCAGCCGGTACACGCGGATTCCGAACACGAAAAACTCTCCGGCGGAAGCGTCCGGCATCGGATAACGCCGTTTGGAAAGAGTCAGATGGCGCGGCGACGAATATTCATAACGCCCCCGGTTCACCTGTTTGGGTATTCCCGGCAGAAAATCCCCCTTGACAATTTTTGTACATCCCGGCCGGTTGCGGGGCGTGTCATAATCATCCCGGTCGAACGTCTCGATCATCTCCATTTCCACGCTTCCCGGCAGCGCGAGCGACCGGGTATACCAGGAGGCGTTTTTGATCTCGAGCCATCCGGTGTTCTTTTCCGCCTCCATCCAGACCATCACTTCGGCGGTTTTACCGACGGGGGTGTCCTCCACGGGAATTTCAAACGTGTGTTCTTTCCATTCGGGAGTCAATCCGCATTTGACGGAACGGGTGCGCCAGTTCCATTTGCCGGCTGCCGTAAACCGCGCCAGCGACACGGAAAAACCGCCTTCGCCGCGCACGGCGGCATTCACCAGGACGCTTCGGCCCGAAACGGCCGGTATTTTCAGATCCGGCCCGAACAGACTGCCGTTCGGTCCCTTGATATCTTCGACGCGCAGCACCTGCGCTCCGTCAACGACATCGCACCTGCATTTCGGCGCCGGCTGATACTCGCGATGGGGCTGGAAAATCCACCCGTCCGGCAATCCGGCGGCCGCCAGACAGAAGATTGCCGCGAACACAGCATTCATCGATGCGCCTCCTTTCGTCCGGAACCGGTAATCCGCGCGCGGACGGACTTCAATTGGCGCAGTTTCCATTCAAGCGTCTCTTCCGTCACCACGCGGCCCATGGTAGGCTCCCATCCGAGCTCCCGCCGCCCCCTAATGACGGGAATCATTCCGCGCACATTCTCCTCCTCGTCGTCAAGAATCCGGAGCATTTGCTCATTGTCCTTTTTCAGTCCGGCGGCGAAAAACCTCTTGGCGTTGGCGAGGGTTCTTATCGTGCGGTGCATAAGCTCGCCGTGGGCGTGCATTTTCACGGCTTCACCGCGGTGTGAAGCGTCGGCGCGGGAAAGTATCTGCGCGAATTTATCGACGCCGCGTTTAAGCGCCGCCGCCTCGAGAGCGTGCATTTTGAGATCGGCATCGATCCGGCCCGCGGCAAACTTGAAATGCGTGCCGGTGTATTTCCAGCCGCAGCCGTGCTTCACGCCGTCGTGATACTCGTAAATCGGATTGAGCGGATCGGGAATCTCTTCGCCGGGAAACACGAACGGATATACGGGCCCGTTGCGCAGAACCGACCCCTGATCGGCCGATTGCGCCGAATGCCAGAGGAACGCTTCATCCCAGTCCTTCCACGCCGCAAGCGCGAGCTCGGCGCAGCCGGCTCCGAATTTCCGCTCCGCGATGTGCCGAAGATCGCTCTCGAAGTTCTCAGGATCGTATTCGACGGTGAAAAACCTCTTGGCGAGGTCGGCGATGAAATTGGGCGCGAAACCGAAATGGTGGCTTTCCATCAGCCCGGAAAGATTCCATCGCCGGTGCGCATCGCGCAGATTGGCGAAACGCTCGCGCCAGCGGCCGGGCGCGGGCATGTAGGGAACGATGCCGAAATCCCATGTGCGGCCGCCGGTGTTGGCCATGCAGGTGAGCTTCAGTCCTCTGTCGGACGCGGCTTGCGCTTCGCCCGAAAAAGTGGTCCCCGGTCCCGGACGGGTTACGGAATAATCGCTCACCCATGTATCCACGCCGAATTTTTTGATCGGCTTATCCCCCATCTCGAACGTGACGTGCAGCGTCACATCGTCCGGCAAGCGTTTTATGAGGGCGATACGCTCGTCTTCGGGCGCGCGGTACCAGTTGTACGTCCAGAAGACAATCTCAAAAGACGGATTGTACCTGCGCGTCACTTCGCCTACGAGCTTTACCCATTCCGCCCAGTCGGGACACGGATATGACGCCTTTGAACGCAGTCCGCCCTTGCGCGGCCGCCACCAGTAATTGACCGGCGCATGATCTCGGTACGGGAACGCGACCGATTCTCCGACGCAGACAAGACCTTTCAAACCGGGCGCGTTTTTGACGATCGATCCGTAGATTTCGTCATACCACTCCTTCGCACCCGGATCCGACGGATGCATCTTCGACGCTTTGACGTGAAACCAGGCGTAGGCATAAACGCCGATGCCGCGCTCCGAGCAGCGCTTCACCAGTGCCGGGACGTCAAGCTTTCCGCTCCTGCTCACGTCCGGAGGATCGGCGATGTAAACTATGATCGAATCCATTCCCGCGCGCAGGATTTCATCGAGATACCAATCCGGAAAATCGTCGATGCCGACGCCGGAATGCGTCATGCGGGGCGAGAACATCCTAGTGTACGTCCGCTCCCCCGTTTTTACGGCGGCGACGCAAGCGTCGGCGAACTCATCCTCGAGACGGTAGCAGCCCTGCGCCGTTTCCAGCGCCGTCGCTCCCGTCACCCTGATGCCGTCGGGCGAGGCGACAATGCGCGAACGCAGAGGATTCCGCTCCGGCGCGATATCCATGTAAATCACATTTGCGCCCGGAGCGCCACCGGCAACGACGTTAAGTCTGATGCCGTAGCGCTCGCGGACGCGGCGGGAAAACGAAAGCGCCGCGTTCGTGAGCGCCGGCTCCAAAGTCCCCGTCGCGATCCGCCATGAAGAATCTATTCCGACAAATTCTCCTTCTTTCGATGCGGCGGCGTCCAGAGAGCCGCAGACCGCGGCGAAAGAAAAGAGATATCTGAAAAATCCGGCACTCATCATCCGCACCCTTTTTTACCTGACAATCAATATCAGGCCGCGTTCGGCGAACTTGAGATAGATTCCGTCCTCCTTCGCCGCAAGCGAGGCGGAAACCGGCCTGCCGGACTCCACGTTCAGCGTCCATCGCGGAAGCTCCGCCTCTCCGATGAGCCGCGTCGCACCGATTATTCTGAATTCTTTTCCGGACAGGCGCGCAGGCGAAGCGACCGTAACGTTCACACGGCACGGGACGGACACGTCAAAAGCTCCGTCCACCGCCACCGTCCCCGAGACGCCGCCATCGCCGATTTCCACCGCGAGCTCCGAGAGCGCCGCCGCACCGTCTTCGCCGTCGACGTCAAGTTTGAACGAAGCCCCGGCTGCGACCGAAACGCGAGGCAGCGCGATCTCCAAAGGTTCGGCCCCGGTACCCGTCCCGCGCCACTTTTTCAGAAGCATGGCGTCGATCGCCTTTCTGCGCTCCTCGCTCTGCGCTTCGGAGAAAACGACGACTTCGGCGAGCCTGACCCCTCCGAAAGTAAGCGTGCGTTCGTTGCAGAAAGAGTCAAGGCGGCCGAACTCAAGCGCTGAAGAGAAACGGTTTGTGACCACAAATGAAACCACGTTGAATCCTTCCGGCTTCAATGTGTTTTGAGCCGTCGCCGTTCCGTCAAGCGCAGTGTCGCACTTCATATTGGAAAAACCGTTGTGCAAAAGCCCTTTGTCGTACGCACGGATGAATCCGCACTGCTTGGAAGAACTTGACCCGAACGCGACCGGGGATCCGATTTCGGTGCCTTCGGTCTCGTTGTCGGCGTAGACAAGGTGTAGTTCAACAACCTTTTCGGCCGCCGCGTTCCAGTTCATCGCGGCGGAATCTTCCTTTTCGGCGTAGAAATTGGTCGCCGAAACCGGTCCGAAGTCGACATATCCCATTCCGGATGCAAGCCCCGGGGCGGGGATGTCCGTCCAGCGCGGAAGCGATTTGCAGCGGGCGGTTTCGGCATCGGCGTATCTGCCGTTCATGCGCACATCGTGCCAGCGCGTGACGCTGTAAGTGCCGTCGCCGTTGGCGGTCATTTCCAGCGTATCCTTTCTTGAGGCGTCGAAATGGAATTGCGCATCGACGCAGAGATCCGCCGCCGCCGACAGCTCAAGCGTTCCGCATTCAACCTCCACGGCAGACAGTCCGGAAGGCGTATTCTCGAGCCGGAGCGTTCCGGAACCGGACTTGACAAGCGTCGGAGAGGAAAGCGTCACGAGATCGGGCGTATAATCGGCATCGGTGTCGATCACGTTGTCGACTCCCTCCGCGAACGTTATGGCGGAAGTGAAATTTCCGTTGTCGGGATGTTCTTTGCCGAGCCATTTGGCCATCAGACGGGCCTCCGCGGCGCGGCGTTCGCCGTCCGTAAGTTTCCGCGAGTACCCCACCAGCTGCGCGATCAGACAGCCGCCGCCGCACTTACCGTCGATCGCTTCGGCCATCGCATCGAGCATAATCGGCACCGGCGAAGAGAAACTGATGACATGCCAAAGGCAATCGGCGGCATTTCCGGCGCCTTTCATATCGCCCAGCGCGTCGCCCATGGGATTGACCGTCACGCCGTCGATGCGCCAGAGCATGCCGGCCGTCCTGCCGATACCTTCGGTGTTGTTGTATTCAAGCAGCTGCGATCCCGTCATCCTTGTCGAGAAAACCCCGTATTCCGACGAGCAGAAATGGGCAGGCTTGTAATACTTGTCGTATTGACTTTTCCAGACGATGAAGCCTTCGTATACGGGCGCGGGCTCGAACGAAAGCCTCGGATTGAGTTTGTTGGCGTCCAACGTGATATTGTGGGTTTTGAAATCGACTGCGGGAAGTCCGGTCGGCGTGGCATTCTCCGTCAGGAGCGGACATTCGACGCTCTCGCCGCCGCAAACCGCGTTGGTGGCGATATATCCGGAATCCGGCCTGACATCGCGCCAGCTCGCGACTTCCCGCGAACCCGCCCGGATGTAGACGAACGAATCGGATTTCGATGCGTCGAAATTTATTTCCGGCGCGTCCGGAAGCTCCGTCGCAGCGGCCGGTTCCGTTCTTGCCGTGAACTTCACCCGGCCGCCGGCGACCACGACCGGAGCGGCGGAAGGAACGAGCCGATCGATCTCAAGCGTTCCCTCGCCGGTTTTATGGACACCCGCCGGCGCATCGTACACGCCCTTGAAATCAATCACGCGTTTGACTCTTGCCGTCCGTCCCGCCGGAACGCCGACGGAGACGTTATCACCGTCAAGCACCACATCCCCCAGGTCCCAGTCGCTCCCGGAAGACGAATCGACAAAGAACGAACCTCCTTCGACGAAGACGCCGACATCCGGACCGGCAGGACCGACCACGCTCAAACGCCCGCTTCCGGTCTTTGCGAAGGTTCCGCGATTGTGCAGACTGTTGATCACCGCCGCGCCATCCGCCGCCGGCACATTGAAATACGGAAGCGTGCCGAGATAATAGGACGGCACCACGGACGGATTGTCGAGGGTGCCGACAAAATCGAATCCGGACATCGCCGCGTTCTTCACCCAGTTTCCGTCGGGATAGAATCCTATCGGCCGAAGCGAAGAATACCCCTCCAACGTGCGCACCGTCATCCGGGGAATCTTGTTTGTCGCGCCGGCCCCGCAGTCAAACCTCAAATATGTATCGCCCGGTGCGCTTACGATCGAATCGATTGTAATTTGAGCCTCCGGCGGAATCAGAAGCATCAACCTTTCGGAGGAAGGATCACCGAGAGAGACGACGGCGTTTTCACCGTTCGGGACTTCACCGTCATCCCAGATCGACTTGTCCATCCAGCTGTAGACGGTATTGGGCCCGGTATTGACAATCGAGGCTGAAGGCTCTGCGGCATATAGAGCGGATATGCCCAATACGACCAAAGTTGAAACTGCAGGTTTGCTGCCCATTTTACCTCCTTCATCCCGGAGACAGAAGAGCGGGCGTGTCTCCTTCACCCGTGCTCTCTTGCGAGGCCGACCAAAGCCGTTGAGGAAAACATGGATGCAAAAGACACGCCCGGCACATGAATGTGCCATACGGCGAATCCCTCGCAAGACATGTCGTTCCTCTTTTGAAAATTGGTCGTTTCACAAGAACGAGCAAGTCCGCGCGGTTACGCGATCTTTATATTTTGTCCGCTTAAGGGGGTGACGAGAACTCCTTGCGAGATCGCCAGATTCCTTAGCAATACGTAAGGTATTATATTAAACTGACGCTCTTCCGTCAATCTGACGTGATCTGGAGTTTTTGTTGTTTCCAGTACATATCCGGCGAAAGGAAAACGAAACCCGGCACGCCGGAGATACCGAACGTCATGTCCTCACACACGTGCCCGCCAGGTTTGACAAGCTCGATCTTGCGCATGCGCGCGGCCCTTTCCGCCGGCAGCGGCACGCGCACCGGTTTCGATATCTCTTCGTTCGAATACACCTCGTTCCCGTCGGCATCGCGCACCTTAAGTCCGCAATACTCGTTCCGGCCGCCGCTCGCGAAGAGCGACACTTCCGTATCGGCGGGAACGTAGACGTACACATTGCCGATCGCTCCGACCAGGCGCACCGCGTCCTGCCGCGCATCAAGCGCCACCGGAACGTCGGCGCCGACCATCGCGATTCCGTTGCCGGCCGTAGCGACATCAATCGAATAAAATCCCGCCTTGGGCGCCTTGAACACGAACTCGTGCTCCCCGAATCCCGGAATCGCGAACGCGGCAAGCCGCGTCCTGCCGCCAAGCGCGCGCACCGACAGCGGCGATCTGGTAGGCGAGCGCCTGCCGATGCGCCTCTGCAGGACGACAAAGCACACCTCCCGCGCCGCGTCGGCGTAGAATACGAACGCCGATGATGCCGCTCCGCGCACGCAGATCGGATCGAAGCGCACGATCTCGCCGGACCGTCCGCCGTGAACCTTCGCCGAAGCGGCGTCAAACCCGACATGTTTCGGGAGCGGCTTCGCGGGCTTGTACGGAAACTCCACGGCATAACGCGCCGCGTCGAACACCTCCTTGACGCGCCCGGCCGGAGATTCGACCTCAACCTCTCCGGAGATGACGGTCGGCATTCCGATATATTCGCTCTCGCCTCTGATTTCAAGCCATTTGCGCGCGTGCGGCTGGC
>JAFVZE010000138.1 GCA_017508315.1 Kiritimatiellia bacterium
CCGTGCGATTTCATAAACTCGATTTCCCTGCGCATCTTTTCCGGCGTCCACGATCCTTTAACTGAAAGCTCCGGATGACTCGGAAGAACAATTCCCTCGCCGACATCGACAACGGCGGTGTTCATTCCAACCTCCGCCATGCGCTCGATCACCTTGCGCCAGACAGTATCGTCACAGAAAAGCCGATCCGGGAGTTCCGTCCCCTTCTTGTTATCCCCCCACATCCGGTATCCCAGATGAACGAGAAGCGCCCACATTATATTTTCTTTTTCCACACCGCTTACCTGACAATCATCTTAAATCCCTGCGGACCGACGACCAGCTCGCCGTCGCCGAACCGGTAGCGTCCGATCCTATACTCAACGCCTCCGACGCACAGCGAAGCGACGTGCACCGCCGCACCCGCGGCGATCTCAAGCGACGACGCGGAGGCGAGAACCAGCCTTGTCTTACGCCCAAGGTTGCGCGAAGCGGCCAGAACCAATTTCGCCCCGCCGTTTATCGTCACCGTTGAAGCGTCCCGCCACGAACCGGCGGAGTCAAACTGAAGTACGCCGCCGTTTACCGTCACATCGCCCGTCGCCGTCATTCGCCTGGTGACGCTCGTGGTTTTCGCTCCCGAAAAATCGACATTGAGATTGCCGCCGAACACCACTTCGAGAGTCTCATCCGTCTTCCGGTTCAGACAAAGCGTCGCGGCGCTTTCAGACGAGTTGGTGATAACCGGCGTAAAGCCGTCTCTTATCTTCACATCCGTCTGACCGGTGCGCTGACAGGTTCCGCAAAGGTCCCATACCGAACCGCCGCCGAGATAGACCTTCATGTCGGGATTGTCAAACGCCCGGTCGACCGTTGTCTGCATCTTGCAGTATTCCAGCCGGAAATATCCGTCCGATGCTCCGTTGTCAAAACCCAATGTCGGCATCATGTTGCCGACGGCGGCAAAAACGATGTAACCGGCGAATCCATCCTTGTCGAAAGTATTGAACCGTCCCAGCCGCATACCGTTGCCGATCACGATTGGTTTTTCTTCAAACACAAGTCTGCCGCCGGAAGCCGGCATCAAAATAAGATAACCGCGGCTTGCGCTGTCGGCATCTTCGACGCCTCCGCTGAAAACGGTGTCGGAGCCGACATAGGCGTTGATGTGAAAATTCCTGTTGCCGAAAGTCACTTTACCGCTTATGCCGGATCTCCCCTCCCAGATTGAAAGATTGTTATCATTCCAGCCGCCGTTGAAATTATCGAAGAAAATATCCTTGTCCACCTGTGCATTCTGCAATACCATGGTCTTTTTCGACGCTACGGCAATAGTCCCGGAGCCGTTGCCGTAAGTCTTGCCGCCGATGAACCTGATGTTCGCGTTGGCGCGAATATCGCCGGCAAAATTTCCGCCGCCGGAAAGAACCAGCGGACCGTTCACCGTCAATGTATATCTCGAGAGCGCATCGGAATTGACGGCTCCCGAAACCGTCGACTCCTTGGCGAAATTCCACGTTTGGCTGCCGTCGATATGCAGCGGCGAAGAAATTTTCACCGCTAAATCGACTGAAGAAATGCCGCCCGAAGCAAGTCTCAAGAGTGAATTTTCATCCGCCGCGGAAACGGTAAAAGCGTCTGCCGTTTCAAAAGACATACCGTTCAGGAAATGCGTTCCCGAAACGGTCGCATCTTTTCCGGCGACAAACCGGGCATATGCCGTGCCGTTGTCGAGATCGACGTCTTCATCGGACCAGTTGCCGACGGTCGTCATCAGAGAATCCGCACCGGCGGCTACCCACCGCACATCAGTGCCGGAAATCGAACCGTAAGGAACATATACACATCCGCCTCCGGTCAACCAGGCGGAATTTTCAGCCGTATACCGTCCGGGTTTAAGCGGAACCCCTCCGACCGTCACCGCTGACGCGAAAAGATCAATGCCTTCGGCAAGCTTCAACCCGCCGCCCTCGCCGATGACAATCGTGAATTCGGCATTTTCCGGGAAGTATATGTCAGTTGCAATCTCCAATTCCGCACCATCGCCCAACATAATGGAATCGAAAATCCCGCATTTGACCGATTCGTCAAGTTTGAGCCTTTCTCCGGCGCTGAGAATAAGCGTCTCATCGGCAATATCGCGACCGCTGCTGTAGAGAACCTCCAATACGCCATCGCCCATCTGATAAAATCCGCGCTCCTGAGCGATGCCGTCCACCGTCAGAAACTCAACCGTCTGCGTCACGACAACCCCGCCTTCGCCGGCGGCTATCGCCAATGCTCCGGTACCGCTCAGCGACAGCTCGGTTTCGCGCCGGAATGTCGAACCTGAAGAAATTTCCACTGAAGCTCCGTCGGCGATCGACACTTTAGAGGCGGGCCACCTGCCGTCCTTGCTGAAAACAAGTTTGCCGCCGCTTACGGAAAGCTCGCCGACGGCGGTCATCTCATGAGCGACGCTCGTCGTCTTCGTGCCGGCGAAATCGACTGAAAGATCACCGCCGAACACGACCTGCAGAACCGTGTCCGCCGTCTGATTAAGATGCAGCGTCGCGGCGGCGGCGGTCGAAGAATTGGTAATGACGGTCATGGTTCCTTGACTTGAATTGTAATTCAGGCTGTTGGCGTTCAGATGTCCGACGCGCTGTGAAGTTCCGCAAAGATCCCACAGCGAGTCCGCGCCGATATGCATCTTCATGGCAGGATTATCGAACGCCCAGTCTACCGTTGTCGAGAGTTTGCAGCTGGTGAAATATCGCTTCTGGCTTTCATTATGACCGAACGCCGAAAAAATGTTGCCGGGAGCCGAAAGGATGATCTCCACCCAATATCCTCCCGACGAGGTTCTGTGCGCCTCCCAGAACGTAACGGGATAAGACAATGAAACAGGCTCATCGGCGAACTCCACGACACCGCCGCCGCTCTCCTGGAAAAGCAGATACCCGGCCCCTTCAAATCCGCCTTTGAAGGTCAAACGTGAACCAGAGTACGGATAAATATTGAAATTCCTGTCGGAGAACGTAACCTTCCGCTTAAGCGTGGACACCCCGGAATAGGCTTTGAGACCCGTCAGCTGACCCCATGTCGTTCCGCAGTCAAAAACGATCTTTTTATTGATTTCACACCCGGCAACTCCAAGTCCCCGTTCTTTGACATGGATAGTTCCTTCTCCGTTCCCGAACACGGCACCAGACTTAAAATACATATCGTTGTACGCATAATTCCGCGATTCGCTTCCGCCTTCAAATATTACATCACCGGCAAATGAGCAGCCTTTATCAATGTTCAATGTCTTTTCCCCGCGCTTGATGAACGTATCAACCTCATTTCCGGAAAGAACTGCGATCGCCTCATCGGATATGGACGTAGCCTCCCCTGTCACGGTTGCAACGTATGTCCTGCCGTCGTTTTCATAGGTGTAGACGGCACCGGCATGCAACGCCAATACCGACATGAACCAAACCGCCGCGCTGAAAATCGCTTTCATGCAACACACCTTTCGTTGGGATTTGCGAAATCTTTTCATGTGATTATAACAAAAATGCAGACACCAAAACGCACCACCCCTGAAATAATAACGATACTTTTGCGCACCGCTATAAGATCGAACTTCGATTACATCTCTTTCTTGCGCCATCGACTCATCGACAGACCGGTCCGAAGTCGGAACGCCTTTCGCAAGGCAACTTCCGTCGAAAAGCCGCAGAATCCCGCGATAGTACTGATTGAACGCTTCGGATCGCGTAAAAGTTCAAACACCTTTGCAAAGCGCGCTTCGTTGATTTCCTCATGAATCGTCCGTCCCGTAGCCTGGCGAAAATGATTTTCCGCCGCACGGCGGGAAATACCCATCGACTCGACGACATCTTTGACACCGATTCCTTCGCAGGCTCTTGTGCGGATCAATTCAACCGCCGCACCGACAGTCGAACTGTCGCAGGACAGGCGACGCGTCGAACGTCGCACCACCACCCGCGACGGAGGATAAAAGCATCTGAGCGGAAAATGCGAGTCTTCCCCCGACATTAGACGGTCAAGCATCTCGGCTGCGACAAAACCGCTGCGGGAAGTGTCAGGATCAATCGATGTCAGCGACGGCACGATATTTTCGCACAACGTAAGATCATTATCAACACCGAGAACGGAAACTTCTTCAGGAACACGGATACCGAGCAGCGAACAGGCAATGAGCACATCTTCGCCGGTGCGGTCGTTGCAGGCCATAATTCCGCAAGGACGCGGCAGATTTTTGAGATAAGCGCGCAGAGCCTGATGGCGCTCGGCGGCGGAAGTCTTCCTGCGGGGAGTAAAAACCGAACAGTCCAATCCCTGTTCCCGGACGGCGGAAACAAACGCATCGCGCCGCTCCCGGTCCCACAGCATCGATTCCCAATAACCGACATACCCAAAATGCTCAAATCCCAATGAATAAAAATAGTCGGCGCCGAGCGTTCCCACGGCGGCGGAATCCAGCCCCACAACATTCATGCGTGGATGAGGAAGCCGTCTTCCGATATCTATACAGACAACCGGTATATCTCCAAATGCAGAAAAATCGACATTACGCGCCTCGCCATATTCCACCAGCACGCCGGAAGGCTTCCAGAAGTCCAGCGTTTTGCGTAATTCATTTCGCCGGAGCGATTTCTCCACTACCTGCACATGCCAATTCCGCTTGCGCGAATAGCGGTATATCCCCTCCAATTGGGTATTGAAACAGTTTCGATCCAGCGAAATGAAAAAAAGAATATTCCTCATCAGAGGACTTCTTCTTTACCGCTGGACGCGGGCGTTGCCGGCGTAGACGTCCCAGACCTGCTTTTCGTCGGCGGGCTCGGCGTAGTCGTTGAGCGAAGAGGCCGCCATCACGCCGGAAGCCCAGCCGAACTGCAGGCACTTCTCGGCGTCCCAGCCCTTGATGACGCCGTAGAGAAGTCCGCCCGTGAAGCCGTCGCCGCCGCCGATGCGGTCGAGAACGTTGATCGTGCGCGGCTCCTCGACGAACCACTTGCCGCCGGAATAGACGATGGCGCCCCAAAGATGCTCGGAAGCGCTTATGACCTGGCGGAGCGTGGTGCCGTACATCTTGGCGTTCGGGTACTTTTCGGTCACTTTGAGAATCATCTCTTTGAAGCGGTCGATCTTGCCCTTCAAGTCCTTGCCGCCCGCTTCCGGACCCTTGAAGCCGAGACAGAGCTGGAAATCCTCCTCGTTGCCCACGAGAATGTCGGCGACGGAAGCGATCTTGTGGAACGCCTTCCTGAGTTCCGCTTCGCGGCCCTTCCAGAAGGTGGCGCGGTGGTTGAGGTCGAAGCTCACGAGAACGCCGTACTTCTTCGCGTCGGCGGCGAGCTTAAGGCAGCACTTGGTGGTCTCGGGGCTCATCGCTGCGATAAGGCCGGAAAGATGCAGCACCTGCACGCCGTCCTTGCCGAAGAGCTTGGCGGTGTCGTAATCCTTCGCGTCGAGCGTCCGGCCCACTTCACCGGC
>JAFVZE010000139.1 GCA_017508315.1 Kiritimatiellia bacterium
ATGCGATTGCCGTTCGCGGGAGAAGTTCATCGAGGTCACGGCAGCGCTTTCCGGCGCGTCGGCGTCGGCTGCCGCGGAAGGAATAAACGGAGAGTTCAGGCTCGTCTCCGCGGACGGATCGCAGGTTCTTTCGAGAAGCGCGGCGAGAGCGGCCGCGGCGATGGCGAAGGGACGACTCGAACTGCCGGAACTGCCGGCGGGGGATTATTTTGTGGAGGCGGAATTCGGCGGTGTGAAAGGGCGCAGGAAATTCAGGATGCCGGATCTTTCGTCGCTCGGGCGCAAAGTCGGGCTTGACCGCTCGGTGCCGCCGCCGTGGACGGAGATCGCGCGTTCGGGGGAGCGGTCCTGGCGGGTCCTTGACCGGGAGTACGCCTTTACGGACGGGCCGTTCCCCTCGCGCATCGTTTCGCGCGGCAGCGCAATGTTCGCGGACGCGCCCGAGCTGACGCTGGACGGCCGGGCGGTCAGGTGGTCCCGCTTCAGGGTGACGGAGGAGCGCGGCGATGTCGTCAGATTCTCCGGCCGCGGAGAGTGCGGGAATTTCGAATTCGGCTGGAAGGGCGAGCTGTGGTTCGACGGGATGTACCTGCTGCACCTCGGGATGAAGGGACCGGGAACGGTCGATTCGCTGGAGCTCGGCTATTCGGTTCCGGAGGAATTCGCGCGCTATGTCTTCAAGCAGGGCTACCGCGATTCGCTGTTCAAATGGCGCGGCGGCCGCATCGGCAAGATTTTCGATCCCAAGCGCCATCCCGAAAATTCGCTGCACTGGACGAGCGGAATCGAAAAGGGGCTCGCCTTCGGCTGCGTTTCCGACGCTAACTGGAGAAACCGCCCGGAAGAGGAGAATGTCGTTTTCGAACGCAAAGACGGCAAGGTCGCGCTCTCGGCGAAGATCATCTCCGTGAAGAGTGAAGTCAAAAAACCGCTGGACTGGAAATTCGTTTTTCAGGGGACGCCGTCGCGGCGGGCGGAAGCGGAGTGGCGCGCCGTCAACATCAACGGCTATTTCACGCCCACCATGCAGAACCGCCAGTTCGGCGGCTACGGCGAGATGGCTTTCGCCGACAGGCGGCGCTTCGACCGCTGGACCACGCCGAGCAGCATGAAGTTCCGCTGGCCGGACCTGTATCTTGCGGAAAGCGCGAAGCCGGCGAAATCGAAATGGAAGAGCGCTTCGCATCTGCCTTTCAAGTCGCTCGCCTACTGCATGCCGATGCATATCGGCACCAACGAGCCGGAGTACGATTACTTCTTTCATGACGCGGTGAAACTCCCGTCGCTCACCTGGAGTTTCAAGGAGGACGGAGTCGCCCAGAGCCTCTACTGCGTGTGCGATTCGCGCATCTGGGACATCCAGCTGTCCAACCTTGAGTGGTTCCTGAAAAATTCCAGACCGCTCATGGGCGTTTACAACGACTGCGCCCACGTCAAGTTCTGCGAGAACGAACGGCACGGACACGGCGGGCTCGACGCGTTCGGCAAAAGCTTTTCGTCGCTGTGCTGGCTTGAACAGCGCGAGTTTTTCCTGCGCGAATACCGGCTCATGAAGAAATACGGACGCAACATGCGCAACCACTGCCCGTCGGCCGACTTCGTGCCGTTCGTCATGAGTTTCTGCGACGAGGTCTGGACGGGCGAGGAGTTCCACGCCACCGTTCTCGAATCGCTGGAATGCTACAGCGAACTGGTGGCGAAAGAATCGTGGCAGGCCGCGTTCAACACGACGATCCGCGGCGTGCCGTTCCATCTCCTTTCGCAGTACGGCCGGGCCGCCGGCGCGATGGGGGGCGGAGAGGCGGTGAAGCGCAAGTTCAACGGGGATCCGGAGTGGGCGGAGCGCACGCTCGCCGTCTGTCTCGTCCACGATGTGCCGGTTTCCGCCGGGTGGATCGACGCGAAGACGGTTGACCGCTGGTGGGTGATCAAAGAAAAGCTCGAACTGTGGAACGCGAAGTTCACCGGCTACTGGTTCGACGGCGCGGCGAAAGGATTCTCCGAGGGGCTCCTGTCCAGCCGCTACGAGCTGCCGCCTTCCGCGCCGTACCGTCAGCTTGTCGTCGTCTCCAATTTTTCGCGCGCGGATACCGCGCTCGGCGCCGGAGAACTTCCCGGCGGGGCGGTGCGCGAACTCTGGAGCGCTCGCGACCTTTCGCCCGCGGATATCGGGACGCTGGTCGTGCCGGCCAAAAAATTCGTGCTCTTGGGGGTGAAATGATGAAACTGCCGACGATAAAATAAGACGTAACTTATGCTCAAACCCGCAAATATGATGTTTCTGTCGATCGCCGCCGCTTCGCTTTGTCTGCCTGCCGCGGCAGCCGTAAATGTGAGAGAAACGGTGCTGGAGATGCCGACTTACGGATTTTCGGACCCGGATCCGGTTCCGGACCGCGATTCAAGGCGCTATCCGTATTTCAGTTTCGACGGTTCGGCGCATCGGGCATCCGTGCGCCGCTGGAAGGCCGTGATTCTTGAGAACGACCGCATCAAGGTGACGGTGCTGCCGGAGATAGGCGGCAAGATATGGGGGGCGTCCGACAAAGTGACCGGGCGGGATTTCATCTATTACAACCATGTGGTCAAATTCCGCAACATCGCTTCCCGAGGTCCCTGGACGTCGGGCGGAATAGAGTTCAACTACGGGCTTATCGGACATTCCATGTCCACCTCCACTCCGGTCGACTGGTGCATCCGGACCAACAATGATTCGTCCGTCAGTTATTTCTGTTCCAATCAGGAGCTGATTCTCGGTACGATCTGGCAGGTCGAAGTCAATCTGCGCGACGGAGATGATTTCTTCACCACCAGAACATTGTGGTCGAACTCCTCCAACGAGCCTTCGCCGTATTATCAGTGGATGAACGCGGCTTTCTCCACCCGCGGCGATCCGGAGCTGTGTTTTCCGGGAGATTTCGAAATCGGGCATCAGGGGGACGCTCATCCATGGCCGGAGAAGGACTCACGCGCCGTCAACTTCGTCAACCGCAACGACTTCGGCGGCAATAAGAGTTATCATATCGTCGGGGGAGACGCGAGAGTCTTCGGCGTATGGTGGCGCGATTGGAATTTCGGCGCGTACCATTCGAACGCCTTCGGCGAGAAATACGGGCGGAAGGTCTGGATGTGGGCGCTGTCCCGCGAAGGGGAGATATGGGAGGATCTTCTTACCGATGATGACGGGCAGTATATGGAACTGCAGTCCGGACGCGCCTTCAATCAGCCGCGTCTCATGACCTACCGGACGCCGTTCAAGCATCCTGTGTTCGCTCCCGGCGCGGTCGACCGCTTCGAGGAACGATGGGGAGTCGCCCGGAACAGGGCCGATTTCGATTCCCTTTGCGGCGCGAAAGCGGACGTCGATCGTCCGAAGCGCGCTCCTTCCGACTTTAACTGGGATACCGCCTACGGGAATTATGTCCGCGGCGAACAGGCTCTCGGAGAGCGCGATGACGATACGGCGGATGAATATCTCCGCAAGGCGTTGGCAAAAGAGCCTTGTCTCGCGCCTGCGCTCAATTCGCTTGCGCAGCTTTCGTTCCGCCGCGGCAGGATGGACGAGGCTTCGCGTCTTGCCGAAAAGGCGCTTGCGATAAATGTTTATGATCCCGCCGCCAACTATCGTTCCGGCCGGATCGCCGCGTTGCGCGGGGATGACATGAAGGCGCTTGAGCGCTTCGGCCTTGCGGCGTATTCTCCCGAATTCCGCACTGCCGCAGGAGTTGAGACGGTCAAAGCCCATCTTCGCCTCGGCGATTTGAAGGAGGCTTTGCGCATGGCGGAGAAAGCCTCCGAATCGTGCGCCCGGAGCATCGATGCGATCGCGCTCAAATCGCTGGCGTACCGCCTGAACGCCGAACCCGGCAGGGCGCGCGGTGAGATTTCCCGCGGACTTGAACTCTGGCCGCTTGCGCACCAGCTCCGCTGCGAGGCGTATTTCAACGGAATGATGGACAAGGCGGAGTTTAAAAACGGAGTCCGGAACGAATTTCCGCAGGAGACCTTTCTGGAACTCGGCTACCGGTATCTGTCGTGCGGCCGCACAGCGGAGGCTAAAGAGCTTTTCGCGATGAGCGGGTCGTTTCTCGGAGATCTTGCGCTCGCCAGGCTTGAAGGCGATGTCGCCGCGCTCGGTCGTCTTGCGGCGAAAAGCGTTCGTTTTGCGCATCCTTTCAGAGAAGAATCCGTTCGGGATGTCGACTGGGCGATGGCGCATTCGGAATCGTGGAAATTCCGTTATCTGCGGGCTGTCGTTGCCGCTGTCCGCGGAGACGGGCGGAAAGCGCAGACGCTTCTGGAAGGGACTGGAGGTGCCGACGATGCGGTGTTCTATCTCTTCCGTTCGCGGCTGTGCGGCGATTTTACGCGCAAGGCCGCCGATCTCGACCGTGCCGCCGCGCTCGGCGATTCATGGCGCGTCGGGAAAGCGAAAATGGATCTTTACGCCGGAAACGGCGACTGGAGTTCGGTAAAGAGGATCGGCGAGGATTATATGGCGCGCTGGCCGCGGTGCAATGCGCTCGAGATTCTTTACGCCAAAGCGCTCGTGGCGCTGAAAGAATACCGCCCGTGCCTCGAATTCCTCAAAGGTGTGAACATTCTGCCTTCGGAATTCGGCAACAACGCGACGGACAGCTGGCACGCCAGCCAGGAAGCGCTCGGGCTTGAGCTTACGTGGCCCGAGAATCTCGGAAAAGGCCGGCCGTACGCGAAAACGAACGATTTCGACACCGCTTCGGCGTGGGTGACGGGAGTCAGGTTCGCGATGGGGGCAAACCGCGACCGCAAGACTCCTCCGCCGAGGCTTGCGGTGCGTTTCCGGAAGGCGGACGGCGGCGTAAAGTCGTACAGCCTCGGGAAAATCATTTTCAAGAACCGCCATTATCTTCAGCGGCGTTTCACCGCGCAGGAGTTGAAGGAGCTTAAAGGCGCGCAGTGTCTCGGCTTCGCTTTTGAAGGATTGAGCGATGAGGACAAGGGGATTTCCTTTTCCGAAGCGCGGCTTTTCAAAGAGCGGCTTTCCCCGATCGATGTTCCGCGCCGGGCCAAGCGCAATCTGACGCCGCTTAAAAATCAGGATCTCGGCAACAATACCGGCGAGGGCATTCTGCCGTTTCCGGTCCGCGAGAAGACAGTGCAGCCGATTGCGGCGTCGGCCAAGGCTCCGCTTGCGGTGCTGCCGCGCTTTACCGCGACGACGAAGGATCCCGCGCAGGCCGCTTACCTTGAGGTCGTCGAACGCCGCGAAGGAAGAGTGCTGGTCGTCGATCTTTCCGCGCCGGCCGGGAAGGTGACCGAGATCAACCTCGGCAGGGCGGACGAGGCTGAGCACGTCAAATGGATACAGGTCCCGTATCTTTCCAGGTACGGCGACGTGGAACTTTTAAAGGGCGGTCTTTTCAGATCGGCGTTCGTCGACTGGTACCGTTCAAACGCATCGGAGGTGCAGCAGGATAAAAACGACCGGACGGTGACGCTCAGGTATCTTCCGAAAACCGACGGCACGTACAATCCCGTCTGCGAGCGCATCGTAATCACGCTTTCCGACGAGTTCGCCGATGTTCTGCCGGAGATTCCCAACCCGGCATCTCCGCACAAGAAATTGGTAGGCGAGCGGCTGTGGCGCTCGCACGCGGCGTCTAATCGCGCCCGCGACCGGGCTTTCTGGCGTCTGATGCACTCAAACGGAATCCGCAAAGTGTGCGTTATGGATCATGAGACCATGTGGCGAGACGGCGGCGAAGCGTTCACCATGGTGACCGAGGCGGCGCCCGGACGCGGCGGCGACGAGGTGCAGAAGGCGTTTACGCGGTTCATGAACGACGAACTCGGGTATGTATACGGTCCGTACAACAATTACGCCGACTATCAGCCGAACAACGGACGGTGGTGGGACGTGGATCGCGTCATGCGCAAGGGCGACCTGTCGCTGACGGAGGCGTGGATGCGCAGCTACACGCCCAAGCCGACGCTTATTCTGCCGATATGCGAAAAGGTGGTTTCCGAGGCCCAGAAAAAGTTCGGCTTCAGGGGGGCGTATTGCGATGTTCATACCGCAATCACTCCGTGGTACCGCGTCGATTACGATGCGCGCATGCCCGGCGCCGGGACCTTTTCGCAGAATTTCTACGCCTGGGGCGAGCTGCTGCTTATGCAGCGCCGGCTCTGGCAGGGACCGGTCTGGAGCGAGGGCGGAGTGCAGTTTTTGTATGCCGGGCTCACGGACGGCAATTACGCTCAGGATCAGACCTATGATTTCACCTCCCGGCCGTGGTTGCTGGATTTCGATCTCCTGAAGATCCATCCGCTTGAATGCAATTTCGGCATGGGTTCGCTTTCGATGTTTTCGCGTTCGAAGACCCGGGAAGAAGCGGCTTTTTATCTTCCCCACATACCCGAAGGGCGCGACCGGATCGTCGATTCGTTTCTTGCCGCGACGCTCGCCTTCGGACATTGCGGGCTTCTGCTCGCCGACTGGTGCTGGAAGCCGGCGAAGATGTTCGGACCTGCATATTGCGGCGCGAGCGAAGAGACTTTTGAGGAAGGGCTTAAAATCGCCAAGCGCAGTTATTTCATGGTTCAGGCGATAGCCGCGAGATATACGCAGGAGACGGTTGAAGACATCCGGTATCTGGACGGGGACGGGAAATGGAGGAAGACATCGGAGGCGCTCATCAACGGCGCGATCGATCGCCGGCAGGTGTACATGAAGTATTCGGGCGGAGTGCATGTCGTTGTCAACGGCAATGTCAAGGAACGTCTGACCGCAACGGTAAAAGGGAGCGGGATCGATCTTCCCTCCTACGGTTACCGCTGCTGGACGGATGACGGCGATGTGTTTGTCGTTTC
>JAFVZE010000140.1 GCA_017508315.1 Kiritimatiellia bacterium
CATAGCCCTGCTCGGAGTCGACAATGACCAATTCACGTGTTTTCTATCGCTGCCGGCGCTTTCGAGCATTCTGCCCGGACATCGCGAGATGGGCCGCCTCGCGATACGGGAGATGGAGCGGATGATGACGCAGAAAGCGCGAAAATGGCGCGCAAAGAAAATAACCGTCGCTCCGCAATCGCTGATAATCCGGGAGTCGTCGGCGCTGCGCTCCCCCTCCGCGGTTCTGGTCGAAAACGCCCGGCGGTTCATGAAAGCCAACGCCGCCTCAGGAATAACGGTAGCGCAGGTCGCCGCCCATCTGAAGGTTTCGCGGCGGCTTCTGGAAATGCGTTACCGCGCCGCCACCGGCTCAAGCGTGCGCGCCGACATAGAGGCCGAACGGATGTCCCGGTTGAAAAAGCTTCTCGCCGCCACCAACCGTCCGATTACGGCCATCGCGGCCGAATGCGGTTTTAAAAACCTCTCCTCGCTCGCCAACCGCTTCAAAAAACTCTACGGAACGTCAATGCGCGAATTCCGCAATGTAAAGTCCCGATTCCCGCCCTCTGACGGCGGCTAAACCTGCACCGAACGCATACACCCGCCTTTTCGCTCAACGCAACGTCACACCGCCGCCCGAAGCGGATCGTTTTACCGCACTTTCCCCTTCAGAACACCGAAGACCCCGCAGACCCCAAAAATTCACGCTTTGATATCTGCATTTTGATTCCTTTCCTCTATTTTCTCTTTTCATAACGCTTTACCATCTCAATTCTGGCCGCAGCCGCGCCATCGCCCGCCGAAGAGAAACGAAAAACGCTTTCTCCGCCGTCAAGCGTCGGCAACGGCTCTGAAAACCTACCCGTGGCGAACGTCTTTCGTTTCGCGTCGACCGCGCGCCAATTTACGCCGTCCTTGCAGTAAAGACGATCGCCGCTCTTCAAGTCGACGTCGAAGGTCCAGGTCCTGCCGCCCGACGAAAGCGCGGGCTTCGAAACTTTACCGAAAATTGCAAGTTCAAGTCTCGCCGTTTCTCCGGGACGCACTCTGACCGGCTCAAGGTCGGTAACGCCCTTGGCCGGGCAATAGACGGACGGCATCACCGCTTCGTACTCTAAATGCTTCATCTGTGCTTTGCTCAATCCGCGCACATCGACAGCCGACACCTCCGAATGCCGCGCAAACAGCGTAATCTCCGCCCGCGCAGCCTTGCCGTCGTCGACATTGCCGGAGAAACCAAAGCCGCCGACACCTGCGTCCACCTCCGGCAGGTCGCCGTTTGCCATACCGATCTTATCCCCCTGTTCGTTATAGAGCGTCCAGCAGCCATTCTCCAATTCGGCGAAATCGCCGGATTTCATTTCAAACGGCACGCTCAGCGTCTTACCGGAAACGGTTACCGTCATGTTTTTGGCAGACTTTGAGATCATCGGCATGGCGAACACCTCGGAAATCTCCACGTGCACGTCGCGGCCGTGCGGCAGCTCGGCGAGATAAACGCGGAATGATCCGAGATGCTCCATGTCAATCTTCGTGGCGCAGGTCACCATCGGATGCAAGCCTTCGCGCCATGCGAAATCGTAGGCTTCGGAAATATCGCGCTCGCGCAGCGGAAAGAGGAACCTGCGCCAGCCGGTGAAATCAAGTTTTACGCGGTGAAAGCTCTGCCCCCAATGGTAAAGTTTGGGCGTTTCAAGCATCAGCCACAAATCGGCACCCGATCCGTCGCCCTTGACCCAAAGTCCGAACGCGTAACACCCTTTCGCGTTGAAATACGGCTGTTTAGGCCATTTACGCATGAAACACGCCGCCGCGCCGGTCGGGATCTCGCGCATGCTTTTGGCGTCGAAAACGATCACCGGACCGACACTCGGATCTTTCCCGGCTGCAACGCGGCTTTCAACTTTATTGACGCTGTAGGGTTGTTCGAGCGAAGCTACGTCGCCGGTTCCCAGAAGTCGGACCCGGTTGGTAGACGATGTATCGGCATAGTAAAGCGCTTCAACGCGAAGAGCCGCATTGCTTGAAGAGTTCCTCACGTTCCACCGCCATTTCGCGGAATATTCTTCTCCGTTCGCCCTGTGCGAATAGGTATCGACCGACGACATCCGCCACAGCCCGGACGCATCCTGCCGTAGGCAGGTCTCGGCGCGGTCTAAAGCGAACTTTTCCTTCACGGCACGCGAAAACGCCTTCGCCATACGCAAACGCTCGTACCATCCGTAAAGCGTCATCTGCTGCACAACAGTGAACGCAAGCGGCTTCATGCCAGAGACCTCCGTTCCCTGCGTGGAGCTCGCGACGTCGAACGCTGCGTTGCGGGAAGCGAAATACTCCATATCGTCAAGCTTGTGGCCGGGATGCAAAAACGCGCCCACGCTCGGCTTCCACCATCCCATCTGCGGCTCAAGCAGATTGCATATGCGTGCGGTGTGCACTTCCCGCAGATGCTGATCGTGCATCCGCTTCACTCCCCAGTACGGACGGTCCCACGCTCCGTGTCGGGAAAGATACCACCAGGTAAACGGATCGGAATTCGAGCCCTCGACGACCATATTCACGCCAAGCCGTTCCATGATCTGCTCGCGATAGCGATCCTCCGTGTAGTTGCGGTCGAAGCGCACGGCCTCGGCGCCGTCGAGATATATCTGATCGACGTTGCCGAGCTTCTTTTTTTCCGCGATAGCCTGCGCGACTTCAGCGGCGAGCGCGGAATCTGGCTTAGGGAAAAAAGAATTGTAGCGCTGGTAGAGATAGTGCAGTTTTGTTCCGGCAGGGATGACCCCTGTTTCGCGCGTTTTCCAGGCACCGCGAACAATACCGGTGAAAGCGTACGGGGCAGTGCTTTTTACGCCCGTATACCGGATGAGTTCCGTACCGGCACGCAAGGTGTTGCCGCGTGAGCTGTAACTGTGGAAGGTATGATAGTTTTCAATATCGACGGGTTCTTTAACATACATGACCGTATCGGTCGGCGAAAGGTCACGTGCGAGCGTAAGCTCGCTCCAATCGATAAACTCCTCGCGGCATTCAGGCGCCATCCATGCGTCATACGCCTGAACGGCCCCGGTCAGAGTGTGCATGCCGACCTTAAGCCCCGCTTCATGGATCTTGTCGCAAGCAGCTTTGAAATCCGCTTCTCCCCGGGGGAACATCCGCCTGTTTATCTCGTAATGCCCGAGCCGGTCCCACCAGGCGTGGATATGAACGGCGGTAAAACCGCCGCGAAGCGCAAAGTCGATCCAATCCTCCACCGTATCTCCGTAGATGTCGGCGAAGCAGTAAGACCCGCGGTTCGCTTCCGATCCGAGCGAACACGCCCCGCCGTTCACCGTACGCGGCACCCCGGCGACGAGAGTCATGCGCCTCAACGCCGGAACAAGCCCTTCGCGTCTCGCCGCCACCAGACCGAATTTAAAGCCGTTAAAACCGCGATCGCGCTCAAGATCGACAACCAGCGCGCCAGTTCCGGGCAGCATCCGGCCCTTCGTATGATAAGCGCGCAGGCACACGCCGTATTCATCGTCCGAATGCATGCTTGCATACCTGCCGCAATATTTCCGGCAGACGGGAGCGATCCGGCACACTTGAACGCTTTTAACGTTTTCGATATTACAGGAAATGATTTCAAACGTCCACCCCGGACCGAAGGAGCATACGCGCACCTCAAGCGCACCGGGCAGATTCCCGTTGTCGGAGGCGAATACGAGAGTACCGTCCGCACTGCGCGTCAAAGCCGAGAGCGGATACGACCTGTCGGCTGTTTTCACCGTCGCGAAAGCCGAAGGGGCGGAAATGAGCTCTTTGCCGTCCGGCAAGGTTTTCAGCGAACCGATGCGTCCCTTGGCGTCAAAAACAAGCACAGCCAGATCATTGGAAACGGCGATGCCGGCGGAAACGGATGCGCCAAAGAGAAAAACCAAGGCGGCAGCAAGCAAAAATTTCATCTATTTTCCCCCGGCTTCTAACGGACGATTACCGTCATACCTCGTTTGGTGATTCGCAGATAGACTCCATCATTCTTCTTAACCACGTTCGCTTTACCGCGGAACGAATCTGGCATTACGACCGTCCAACCGGAAGCGTCGAAACCGTTCAAGGCTTTCGCCGTCAAAACCGGACAATCCCCTTCGGCGAGTCTGCCGCCGGAAGAATCGACCGTGACGACGAGCCGGACGGGAGCGTTGAACGAAATCGTTCCGTCGATGTTCAGGCAACCGGTCAAACCGTTCCCGACGGTCGCCTTCAGAGTACCGCCGAAAACGATTTCGCCGGGGGCAACGATCGTGCCGGAACCCGAAAGCTCCGAAACTCCGCTTACCACGTTCGCGCCCGCGACAAGACTAAGCTTCGAGCCGAAGGCGACGGAAAACACATCAAAGTAATTTGTTACCGTCGCACCGAACCACTTGACGTCGATATACCGCTGCAGACGCGCACGTTCCTCTGTCGTCAGCACCCGGTCGAAAGCAAACGACTCGGATATGTAAAGGCCGCCTCGCCGATCGATATCGACATCTCCGTGCCGATACGTCCAACGGGCAAAGGCAGACGATCTGTGTGCATTCCAGCCGACGCTCGGTTCATCGACGTTATATTGCCAAAGCGTCCAGTCAAGCGAATGAAACCCGTCGGGAAGGACTTTATCAAGCCCTAAATCTTTGACGCCATCAATATACTTCCTGGAGTTTGCCACAACTCCGGTGCATCGCAAAGCTTTGAGACCATCTGCAACGTTGCGATAGAGAAAAAGTTCGCCGTTGAATCCGCGGTTGAATTCATGGGTCGAGACATCGCAGATCACCGACTGGTGTTTTGAGCCGTGAGCATCGGAAAAAACGCAAAAGACCTCCTTTACCGGGAACACGCATGTAACGCCGTCTTTCTTGAATGTCATGGATGACGCATCACGTACTTCCCCCACGCCGTTAGTCGTCCATGAAAGCGCTCCGAAGTCCACGCTCTTACGTCTGACTCCCGGTCTCGTCTCCACCTCGACAAGTACCGGTTTCACGTTTGCCAGCCCGTCAGTATCTGCCTCGGCGGCAATGCCGTTACCCCTTACATCGTTCCATTTCGTTATCCCACCCTTGGAGTCGAATTGGAAAGTCTTTTCATCGGAAGCGTCGAAATGGTAAAGCGCATCTTTTAAAAGCACATCTCCGGCAATGCCGATTTCCAAATCGCCCTCTTCGACGGCAAGCGACCGGATTTCGCCGGTCCGTGTGGTCAAAACCTTGATATTCCCGGCACCGCGCTTGACCACATTCCCGTTGCCGCCTTCCAAAGACCTTAACACGGTATCCGATGACGCGGAAAGCTCACTGTCGAGCGATTGCGCGAATTTAATCCTGTGGCTTCCGACAGCCGTATCGACCGGATGGTCGGCATTGAGCCATTTCTTCAACAGGTACGCTTCCGTTGCACGATGCTCCCGTTGCGAAAGTTTACGGTCGAACGCAATCATTTCGCCGATTTCCACGCCTCCTGCATTGGCCATAACCGCATCTTCAACACGATCCTTCGCCAATGCGTCAGCCCTGAACGGCGTAGAAGCCGACACCGACACGACAAAAAATCTGTTGGTTACATCGTACAGATCAGTATATTTGGCGGGGTCGACGACTTTACCGTCGACCTTCCATATCGCCGCCATTGTCAGCGGATTGAAATAATAACTTGAAATCAGGGTCTTTCCGTCGCGGTATCCGCTCATATCCGATGACGAAAGACACCTTGCGCCTTTGGCGGCGGCGACATTTTCCGCAGAGTTGCACTTAAAGCGCACGACAATGAAATAATCATATGTCAGATTGTTCGCCGTATTCCAGTTGGGAAGCATCATCCACGCGGCGCTCTGGCCGTCGTCAGCCCATGCCGCGCCGCCGTCCCGGCTGCCGTATGCTCCGAAATCAACAACCGGATACGGCACAAACGGACTGTCTTTGAGTCTCGCCATGTGCGGAGGCTGCGAATACGCCGAAACCGCCATCCTGTCGACCCCTTGCCGACGATCCTGCCAGGACTTGACGTAATCAGTTCCCTCAACGAGATCGTCCTCCCCCATATCGTCGGCCGAAAGCCAGATATAAGCATCTGCAGGAACGTCGGAGATATCACCGACTGCCGATCCCTCCGGATTGAAGGAGACACTTCCGCCTGAGACTTCCACCGTATTCCCGGCGGGTTCGAGCGAAGATATCTCCAGACTGCCGCCGCCGGACTTTACCAACCCCTTCTCCGCATAGACACGTCCGACACGAGCGTTCTTTCCTTCTGCAACTGCGATTTTCGCGGAACCCGACAAAGCATTGACGCCTGACACCGCAGGTTCATTTTTGCCGGAAATCCACCGCCGGTAAAGATAATCGGCAATCTGCATGCGTTCCGCCCGCGTCAATTCATTGGTAAAAAGCAGCACTTCGCCGATACGGCTGCCGCCGGTAGTGGACTGATAGTATTCACGCGAGCCCAGCAGCCCGACCTTAACATTGCGCGGGAAATCGCTGGCAAAGACATGAAGCCGACGCAGCAGCGAAGAATTGACCGAATTGAACTGCGTGCGTTTGCCGTTGATCAGAATATCCGCATAGCGAACGGCCGGATCGGAATATTTAGCATCATACAGCGAACTGTCGCTGCCGGGAATGAGCTGATGGGAATCGGTATCGCCGAGAATTACGGCGTTTCGGGCTCCGCCGGGGCAATCGGCGACATAGAAAGCTGCTTTAACATCGGTGAGTCGCGGCAGAATTTTCAAAAGACAATTTGTTCTTCCGCTCTCTCCGTTGCGCACTCCGAAATCCACAAGCTCAAGCCCCATGGGCGAATCGTTCTCTACAAGCAACGGAGGATTGACCTTCTTGAGCTGATGGGCGGCGGTTTTGGGAAACTCATTGCTGTTGCAGAAAGCGTATGAACCGTTGCCGCGAACATCGTTCCATTTGGTCACGACAACACCGTCGGGAGTTTCCGCTTTCTCAAGCGATGCGGCATCACTCGCGTCAAGATGCAGCGCCGCTTTTTCAAAGAGATCCTGCAAATCCGACTCTGTACGAAGAGACAGATTCAACGATCCTCCGCGCAGCCAGAAATACGTCGGGTTACCGTCTGTCGATTCAACGGAAAGTTCACCCTCACCTGTCTTGTCCAGCATGCCACCGTCATAGAGGTTACCCACCTCAGCGCGCATTCCTTCACCGGGCACATCGACGAACGGACGGTTTTTTGACGAAAGATTGTTAAGCCTGGGCACGAACGATTCCGAAGGATGCAGAAAAAACTTGCCGAAAATTCCCTTCGGTTCCCAAAACCCAAGAAAACCGTTGGGGTTGGCGACATCAAAAGTCCGGTGATAAAAACCGTCGGCATCAGGAGTAAACTCGGTGGGACGGTAATAGACGGGCTCTCTGCCGCCTTCCAACGTATCAATTTGCAACGTATACCCGCAGGCGCCGGTCAAAGTGCCGACGACAGGATTTACCATAAAAGGAACATTTGCTTTTTTATCGGTTTTTTCGGTATCTATCCGTTGTAGCTGAAAAAGGTTTTCGTCTTCAATATAAGATCTTTCCGCCGGCAGCGCATCAAAATCAGGCAACGCCACATCCGCACCGGAGACAGGCAGTTCAAGCGCACTCCAATTCCGATCGTCACCCCATTTTGCACCGGCACGCTCGGTCCTGTTTGCCCACCGCGCCGTATCCGCATTGCCGCAAAACGGCATCAGCAGCAATATTACTGCGGCAGACCTTGCCTGAACACGGAAGCGATCCGATATATTTCTCACGTTGAGCTCCTTCTTTTTTGTGCACATTTGAGCATATAATATCAAAGTTGCGGACATATAACTGCAACAACGGCAAAAAATCAAGCAAGAGTTTTGTCACTTTGCAGGCAACAATATTGCCGTACATAACAATTTGTACTATAATGTCCGCCCCTATGAGAAAAAAGAAAATCCAGATAAAGGTGAAGACAATCGGCATCATCATAGATCTTACCCGATCATCGCGGCGTAATTTTCTATCAGGTTTTCTCAACGCCGCCGATACCGGGCGCACTTGGAACATTCAATTGATCCAATCCAAGGAAATGCTTACCTCTGAGACGGTACAAGATTGGATCAACGGAGCGGTGGACGGACTCGTAATACTTGAATCATGGAATACGAAAGGGCTTAGCCTTATTGAAGAGAGTAAAATTCCGATTATCGCCATCGGAGCCCACGGGCAATGGTTAGGCAGACGTAAAAACAACATTACGACTATTCGCATTGACGATCGGCGCATCGGCGCCTATGCCGCCGAATATTTCCTGCAGCTGGGAAAGTTCGCGTCATTCGTTTACATTCCGGCGAAAAAAGACGCTTTATGGAGCATGGAGCGGGAAAGCGTCTACCGCGAAATATTGCGGAAATCAGGAATCAATGTGTCCACACCGAGCGAAAACGAGCCGATCGAACGGCTGCTTGACCGGTTGGAGAAGCCGATCGCGATTTTTGCCGCCTGCGACCGGATTGCCGCCGAAACGCTGAACCGTCTCGGACGGCGCGTCCACAGAATACCTGAACAATTCTCGATTATAGGCGTCGATGACGATCCGTTGCTGTGTCAGGCCACATATCCGCAGCTGACAAGCATCAGACCGGGACATTTCGACGAAGGAACCGTCGCGGCCAAAGAAATCGGCAATCTGCTGAACGCCCGCCGGCAGAAACCCCGCAAGGAGATCCTTTGCGCCAAAATGGAAATAACCGAACGCGCTTCGACCGACTACACTTCACCGGCGGCAAAACTTGTATCGGATGCGAATGAATTTATAAAACGGAATGCCGTGCGCGGCATTTCACCGGATGATGTCGCGCATCATCTCGGCATTTCACGGCGATTGCTTGATCTGCGTTTTCACGAACTGAACGATTCTTCCGTCTCCCGCGCCATACGCACAGTCAGAATCGAAACCTTGAAACATGAACTCCGCAGCAGCCGCGAACGGCTCTCGGTCGTCGGGAAGCGCTGCGGTTTCCCAAATGCCAATTATCTCAAAAAACTTTTTCTCGCCGAAACCGGCATGACGATGCGCGAATGGCGACGCCGCAACACGCAGATTTAACCGACACACGCCGACACGGAGAATACGAACAACGACGTCATTCATCATCCCCGGCGCCTGAGCCGGACGGCGAGACGGCAAAGGCTATCGCGTACGACGTTCTACTCGTCGACTTTCATCAGGACGACACGGTCGAGAAACACGTCCGATTTCGCCGAAACGCTCTTTTCCGAATAGG
>JAFVZE010000141.1 GCA_017508315.1 Kiritimatiellia bacterium
TCCGCGCTTAAAACCCGCCGCGCGTACACTCTGGCCAGCCTGAAATCGGCGCGCTCAAGCCCGAGTTTCAACCCTTCCTGCGGCGTAAGGCGCATTCCCTCCTGCCGTCCGATCCAATCCATCTTCTCCTGCACCCGCCTCCATTCGGGATTGGCCTCGTCGAGCCGGTCGGCAAGGCTGTTTTCCATTTCCGAAAGATGCGGGCGTTTTTCCCGGTCGGCCTCATGCGCGCGCATCCGGCACATCCGCGAAAGCCGCCACTGGGCGAACATGAAAAGCCGGTTCAATTCGCTATACCCGCACCGGAACGCTTCGCCGCTCCCGCAGAGTTTCAGAATCCTTTCCGCGAGCGAACGCGCCGCCTCCGCCGCCTTTTCCGCCTCGCCCGGCGCGAAAGACGCCGTGCGCATCACCAGCCCGCCCGCCTTCGGCACCGGTCCGGCCCGATGCCGCCAAAGCTCCATGCCGACCTGCAGAGCGATGTTCGAAACGCACGGATCCTTTTCCTTCACCCACGTGCGCAGCGCCTCGGCAGTCCCCGCCTCCAGAAGCGAACGCCGCACTTCGTCCGTCTCGCCGCGAAGGCGCAGCGCGACGTCATATCTGCCGTTTCCGGACATCATCGAAAGCGCTTTGAGGGGCCTGCCCTCCATGGCGGCGGCGAGCTCCACGCCGGCGTCGAAAGAGCCGTCGGTGAATATCATCGCCGCGCCGGCGCATTCGGCGGCGCTCTGCACGGCGACGGAGTTGACGATCGACATCATTTCACGCAGGGTACCGTCGAACCTGAACGGCAACACCGCCGCCAGCGCCGCGAGCGGCACCATGCCGGCCGCCGGACGCAGAATCGCCATTATCTTCCCGTACGACCCGATCACCCTGCCGAGCAGCGGGTTTTCCTCGAGCATCGCTTCGGGGTAGGTGTCGCGCAGCACCTGAACATGATCGCGGAAAAAAATGTCGACGGCGAAAACATGCAGCGCGGCAAGAACCGTGAGCGTTGTTGCGAGCATCGCCAGACAAAGCAGATATTGAGAAGATACCGCCCCGTCGATCCAGCGCCAGAAGTGGCAGCCTTTGAATCCGGTCGACTGGGAAAGAGCGAGCGTTCCGGCGACCGCCAGAAAAACCGCGTAACGTATCGGCAGAAGCAGGCTCGGATCGCAAAGTTTTTTCAGCCGCGCCAGCGCGATGACGAGCGGAGCGACGACGAATGCCGCGATCAGAAGAAAGCCGAACGGGGAAACCGCCCTGCCGACGACGCCGAAATGGTTGAAAAGATACTTGACCGCGCCGAGGAACACATTGACATCGCTTTCGCCTCCGCCGCCGTCGGCACGGTAGAACGCGAGATTCAGCGCCAGCGTCACCGCCCATGCGATGACGAAGCTCCAGATCATCCGGCGCACCGCCACGGTGATGACGACGGGATTTCCCAGAGCCGGACGCTCTCCGGCGGGAATGAGATCCCAGTCTTTGAATCTCAGGAGGACGGCGCAGCCGAGCGGCGGCAGCACCCCGAGCGGAGTTTCCGCCGCCAGAACGCCGGAGAAAATTCCGAGCGCCGCCAAAGAGCGGTAACTGCATTGGACCGCCGCCCGCTGCAAAAGCGTCAGCGCCAGCATCGTCAGCAGCAGCGCGAACATCTCCGGCGAAAGAACGCGCCCGGCAAGCCACACCGGCTCCGAACAGACGAAAAGA
>JAFVZE010000142.1 GCA_017508315.1 Kiritimatiellia bacterium
GCACGGGGAATGGCGGTTTTGTGGAACGCTCCGCCTCCGCGCTGACGGTAGACGTTTCCGCTGAACCGGAACGCATTTTCCGGTGCCGGCGGGCGGCGCTCAATGACAGTGCCGGTGGAACCGCCGAAAATGTTCCGCTCAACAATGAAACCCGAGACGTCCGGCGGCGAAGATCCAAGCGCAAGAACAGGCGCGAGATGTTCGCGTCCGACGCATCCCCAACCGCGCCCCGTCTTCAGGCAGATATTATCGGCGAAACGGACATTCTCGACGGAACTTCCCGGCGCGTTGCGCGCATTGTAGTATTCCAGTGCCCAGAAGCAATTCTCGATACGGTTGGACACGAACGCGACATTCGCCATGCGGCAGACGAAATCCGTCCTGTCGTTGCACTGAATCGTCACTCCGGTATCATAGACCTGGTATATCCAGTTGTTCTCGACGCGGAAGCCGTCGCACCCGCCCCAAATCTCCACGCCGTTGCCGAAACGCGCCGTGCCGAACTTCCACCCTTCGATGATGCTGCCGCCAAGCCAATCGATCACACAGTTGCGCACAGTGATATTCGTGCGGAAACCCGAACCGCCGACACCATGTGTGCCAGACAGCGTCAGATGGAGATTCTCAACCGTAATATCACTGCCTTTGATCCAGATGCAATGTCCATGCTCTCCGATTTCAATGCGCCGGAAGCGTTCACCGGGATTGCCGGCATCGCTGCGGAGTTCAAGGATGTCGTCATGGAAAAGATTGCGGAACGTCAGATCGGCATCGAGCTCCACGGGAAGGTCAAACGGCTCGTTCCGTTTCGGCAGACGCATCTGCGCGAAGGTACGGTCAAGCGCCCCGACAACCTGCGGGTCGTGATCGAAAAGAACGATTCCGACATTATGGAGTTTTTCGACGCACCGCCAGACATTGCTTTCGCCCGTCGGCTTCCAGAGAGCGGGATCGGCATAATTGCGCTTTGAGGCGCAAAGGGTCGGCAACGGACCTTCGCCCCATGCTCCATACGTCACGCCATCCCGTCCGTCAATTCTTCCCCGGAACAAATCCCCTCTGCGGAAAAGCACCTTGTCGCCCGGCTTCAGGTCAAGCGCGTTGATCCGCGCCGTCACATCGCCGTCCGTCGCCGAGAACCTGTACACTCTCGCCTGACCGCCGCGTTCCAGCGAACGCGGCGGCATTCCGGCATCGATCTGCGCCGCCGTCAGCGAAAAAACAGCAGATGCGAAAAGACATGTTGAGTATATTTTGATGTGCATGGAATGATTGTGTTGACGTGTATGGGAATAATGATTCAAAAGGACGTACTGAAACGAAACGGCTGCGTCCAGGCCGTTTTCACCGTCGGATGCATGCGGTTCCTGCGGCTGTACACCGCAGGCTCGTCGGACTCGACCCTCGCACGGACGTAAAGATCATCCGGCGCGAGCGTATATGACGAACGTACCGGGACACCGGGAGCAAAGGATTCGGATTTGACCGTCCGTCCCACCGAATCGGAGAACACGGGTACATTCCGACGCGGACGCCTGCCCTCCGCCGGAATCTCCACGGTTCTGAATTCCACATCGGCGCCGCGCTTGGTCGTGATGAAACGCACGGAATACGAGACTCCCGCCTTCGCGGGAACTGAAACCGAAAGCGTCCCCTTGCGGCCGTCGAATTCGATATCCTCGAAATCCATGCCGGAGGCGGCATAGAAATCCCCGCGGTGCATGGCGGCGAAAAGCGCGTCCTGACTCAAACGTTCCGCCTTCACCCCGATCCAACCGTCGCCGAATGTAAAAGCCGCGTTCGACATTCCGCATCCGGGATAACTGTGGGTGTCGTCGGTCGCGACGGCGTATAGAAGCGGTTCTCCTCTCAGACAGCGAACGGCGTTGACAGCATCCCAGAAACGGTCCATGTAGAAACCGTCGGACGGCAGCGGAGCGACTGGCGCAAAGGAACTTCCGTTGTTGCAGACCTCGAAAAAGCGAACGTCAGAATTGTCTGCGACATCCTCCGGCAGAACGTCGCAGAACCGATAGTGGGGATGATTGACGAAAAAGATGTTCGTGCGCCCGCCTTTATCGCCGACGAGCGCATCCACCTGCGTTTTTGTTTCCCGGATCATCCGCTTGACAGTCGTCCCGTCTACGGAAGACACCAATCCCTTCCCGCGGACGCACGGAACAAGCGAATCAAGACCGATATAATTCATGTGGACATCCCGGCATATTCCGTCATCCATTATGACTTTGACGGTCACTTCACAGCCCGGCAAACACAGAAAACGCTCCGCCTCATTGAATCTGGCATACACCTCTGAAACGGGGGACAAGCGCACTTCAGTCTCACCGTTGCGCACGCGCCATTTCAACTCCGGAAAATCACGGCGGAAAGCCGCGAAAACTCCGGTATCCACCGTCTTAGGCGGCCACCTCCACTTTCCGTTATAAGACGAGACTTTCAACCAACGATCATTCTCTTTGCCGATGCGGTTATGATCGGTAATCGACAGAAAATCATATCCCGCGTCTTTATAAACTTTCACTGCCTGCTCGGGAAGCACATATCCGTCTGACCACAAAGTGTGCGAATGTAGCATTCCCTTATACCAGCGGGAAGCGCCCAATGGCGGAAATTTCGAAACAACGCACCCGGCCGCCGCGGAACCGACGGCGGAAACGAACATTCTGCGGGTCATCCGCTTCACAGAGATTTCATTCCCCATACCACTCATGGAATTCATTCCTTCAGCCGGCGGACGGGCATACCATAAACGCCGGAGAAAAATTCGTTCAGTCTTCCGCAATCTCGAAAAACGGAGTCGGACCGTTCTTGAGCTCTGCCGTATCGAAGTCGGCTGCAAGCGCGCCACCGGAAATGCGGACCGGAATCTCCTCCAGCCGCTCGCCGTTGTACCCCAGCATCCAAAGCTTCAGCGCCTCCGGCTTCGCGACTCTTGCCGTGAACGCGATCCGTCCCGATTTCAGCAAGGCCGGATACCAACCCATCGACACCATCGTCTTGCCGTCTTCGCTCGTCACCATTTTGCTGTTCGACTCGCGGGTCATATAAAGGAATACCATGCGGCGGCTCGACGAAAGCGCTTTGCCGTCGACGCTCGTCAACGCCGCGCAGCAGGGCTCGGAACTGTTCCTGACGGTCAGCCGTCCGAGCTTTTTCATCCGCCCGGCGGGCAGACACGCCGCCTCGGTGCGCGGCGTGACGACGCACAGCTCCTTTTTCGGGGCGTTAAGCGTAATCTCACCGGTCACACTCTGGTAGATGCCGTCCTTCGGAGAAGTGGCGTTTGACGACGGCAAAATGCCGCGCGCTTTCATCTTCGCGATGAATCCGTCGATATCGAAATCCCGCGACTCCGTTTCCTTCACGTTTGATACCCAAAGCCCATCCTCGATCTCGTCGCCCGCTCCGGGCGTCAGCGTGAC
>JAFVZE010000143.1 GCA_017508315.1 Kiritimatiellia bacterium
AGGGGTGCGCGCTCCAGACTACAGTTCTACTGGGCGCTATGTCACCAATACCGTTGATGTGCTTGGCGAGACTCGCTTTACAATCGGCGCGGGGAGCAATAAGGCGATGATTCGCCCAGAGACGGGGGCGGCGACATTTTACGCGAAGCTCGCCGATGCGGTTACGGCATCGAACGGCGGTACTGTTCTTTTGGCGGCAGATTCGACCGAGGCGGAAACAATCACGCTGCCTGCTGCCGGTACGTACATCATCGATCCGTACGGTTTTGCGTATGCCAATAAGACGGTTGTCGTTGCGAAAGGACTTGAACTTGAGTCGGCAATTGAAATCGATTCCGCTTACGCCGCCTCTCAGCAGAAAGCGGTCGTTTACACCGTAAAGGGAAAAAAGACCCATACTGAGACGACGGCTGTGCCGATGCCGCTCGAAGAAATCGCTTCGAAGTATGCTAAGTATCTTGAGGCGGCCGGTGGCGATTACGAGAAGGCGGCTGTGGCAATCGGCAAGAACGGGCGTCAGGTGTGGGAGTCGTGGCTAATCGGTCTTGATTCCGAAAATGCCGAGGATAAAGAATTTATCGCCAAAGTCGAGATGGTCGACGGCAAGCCGGTTATCACCTGGACTCCCGATCTTAACGAGGGTGGGACGAAGTCTGTCCGCAAGTACACGATTCTCGGCAGTTCCAATCTGAAAAACTGGGTAGAGGTATCGGCGGGACAGGAGAAAGATTACAATTTCTTCAAGGTGTCCGTTGCCGTTGAATGATAAATTTTCATGTGAAGAAGCTTTAGAAACAGACAAGTTTGTTGGAGTTGATCAGCCGTTTGTGTACGATGTAGAGGATCTGATGACAACTGTCGCAATCACAGGACCAAACTATTTCTCGCAGAACGCCAACGGCACGCACTCCATCATGCTCAAGAGCGCGTTCCGCGTCTTCATCACGATGGTTGACGGCGAGCCTCGCATCGGCTTCTTCAAGGATTGCTCCGACTCCGCCCCGATCGGCGTTTCACAGGTGTTTCGCAAAGAATTTGCTATAATATCCCGCGAAGCCAATGAAAAATTTCAGGGCGATAGTTTTGTTTTCCGTTTTGCTGGGACTTTCGGTCGCCGGACAGTTTTTCCTTGCCTCGAAACGGTCCGAGTCCGCCCCGGTGCTGGCGCAGGGGGCGCTCGCGGCGCTGGGGGGCTTCCGGTCGATCGCCGCCGAGGTCATCTGGTTCCGCGCCGACCGGCTGCAGGAGGAGGGGCGGTATGTGGAGCTCGCCCAGCTCGCTTCGCTTTTGACCTTCATGGAGCCGCATACGACCGAGGTCTGGAGTTATGCCGCGTGGAATCTCGCCTACAATATTTCCGTCATGATGCCCACGAGCGAGGACCGCTGGCGCTGGGTTCTCGCGGCCATCAGGCTTTTGCGCGACGAAGGTCTCGTCATGAATCCCGCTTCCCCTGAACTGTGCCGCGAACTGGCGTGGCTCTTTGAACTGAAGATCGGAACCGACATCGATTCCGCCGCGGCGGTGTACCGCGAGAAGTGGAAGGAAATCGTCGAGGACGTCAGGAACCGCGGCGCGTGGGACGAACTCAAGATGGACACGAAGCGGATGCTCGCCATCGAGCACGCCACCGGATTCGACGATTGGACCGATCCGCAGATGTCGGCGATGTATTGGGCGTCGATCGGCGGCTGCAAGGACATCATCCGCCAGGCGCGGGAGATTTACCGGAAAAACAGGAATTTACCGACAAGGAAAAAACAATGAACGAATCAGACACCTCAAGGCACTTTCTCCGCCAATGGATCGAAAAGGACGTCGCCGACGGCAAAACCGGCGGCAAGGTCGTAACGCGCTTCCCTCCCGAACCCAACGGCTACATCCATATCGGCCACGCCAAGGCCGTGTGCGTGGACTTCGGCATGGCGGCGCTTTTCGGCGGCGAATGCCACCTGCGTCTCGACGACACGAACCCCACCAAGGAGTCCGACGAATACGCCGAGAACATCAAACGCGACATCAACTGGCTCGGTTTCCAGTGGTCAGGCGAGGGCGATTCGGGCGAAGCCGGTTTCTACAACGCCTCCAACATGTTCGACAAAATGTACGCAATCGCCGAGGAGCTTATCCGCCGCGGGCAGGCGTACTGCTGCAATCTCGGACAGGACGAGTGGAAGGAGTACCGCGGCGTTCCCGAAAAGCCGGGCCGTCCTTCGCCTTCGCGCGATACCGATCCCGAACGCAACCTCAAGATTTTCCATGAAATGCGCGACGGCAGGTACGCCGACGGCGAATGGTGTCTGCGGGCCAAAATCGACATGGCCTCGCCCAACATCCATTTCCGCGATCCCGTCCTTTACCGCATCCGTCACGTTTCGCATTACCATCTCGGCGACAAGTGGTGCGTCTATCCGATGTACGATTTCGCCCATCCGATCGAGGACGCGCTCGAGGGGGTCACGCACTCCATGTGCACGCTTGAGTTTGAAGTTCACCGCCCGCTTTACGACTGGGTGGTGGACCGTATGGACGAACAGGGGCTGCTGCCGGTCAGAAACGGAGTGAAGATCCGCACCCGGCAGCGTGAATTCGCGCGGCTCAATCTCACCTACACGGTGATGTCAAAGCGCCTTCTCCTGAAGATGGTCGAGGAAAAGCTCGTCGACGGCTGGGACGATCCGCGCATGCCGACGGTGTGCGGAATGCGCCGCCGCGGCTATACGCCGGGGGCGATCCGCGAATTCTGCGAGCGTATCGGCGTTTCCAAGGTGGAGTCCGAGAGCGATCCCGCGCTTCTTGAGTGGTGCGTGCGCGAGGAACTGAACCGCACCGCGCTTCGCCGCATGGCGGTCATCGATCCGGTCAAGGTCGTGATCGACAACTGGGAAGGGGGGCCGCGGGAAGTGGAGCTTCCGAACAATCCCGTCGACGAGAGCGCCGGAACGCGCAAGATTCCCTTCGGCGGCGAAATATGGATCGACCGCGCCGACTTCATGGAGGTGCCGGAAAAGAAGTTTTTCCGCATGGCGCCGGGGCAGGAAGTGCGTCTTCGCGGCGCGTGCATCTTCAAATGCACCGGCTGCGGGAAGGATGAGACGGGCAGAGTCACGGAAATCCACGGCACCTGGGATACGGAAAGCTGGGGCGGCAACGCCGCCGACGGCCGCAAGGTGAAGGGGACGATCCACTGGGTCGACTGTCAAAGCGGAGTTGAGGCCGAGGTTCGACTCTACGACCGGCTTTTCACGGAGAAAAACCCGTTGAAGGACGGCGCGGAGAACTTCCTTAAATATCTGAA
>JAFVZE010000015.1 GCA_017508315.1 Kiritimatiellia bacterium
ACGTTGTGTTTGAACGCCATTGCCGGCACTGTCGTTGTAAGCTGGAACGGTGCGGACGGCGGATATTTCGACGATCCGAAAAACTGGGATTCGGATTACGCGACGATTGCCGTTACGAATATGTACCGCTTCGAGTACACCGATAAGGACGTGCCGTATACGGCGCTCTTGACGAACCGGCAGGAGCTTGTGGGAATGTTCAACATCAAACTCGCGGGTTCCGTGCCGTACGGGTTTACGCTTGATATGTCGCGGGGCGGCGTTCTTAAGCAAGTTGACGGCAACGGTGTCGATCCGATTGTCGACGGCGGGGATCCTTTCGGCATTTGGTCCAATACCTATGCCGCAGGTCCTCTTTATCTCTCGCCGTCGAGCAAGACGCATAATATGTATTTGCTTTCCAATACGGTTCTCAAGACAAGCAGGACCCTCGATGATGCGGGAGATTCCGTTTTTCAGATCAGATTCACCGGCGGATATGTGTCGTTTGCCGAGCCGAACGCCGCCAACACGGCTTCAATCCTGCAGTCGGGCAATGACGGAAACGATGCCGTACGCGATATCATATTCGAAAATGTTTCGCTTTTTCTGCCGATTTTCAAACCGCGTTGCGGAACAAAAGGCGGATCGGTGTGGTTTAAGGGAGGGGAATGTTCCATTTTAGGGGCTGCCGACTTTTTCAGCGGTGATTCGCGAAAAACCGACGGTGTCGCAACGGTGAAAATTTCCGACGGCGCCAAGGTCGTGCATAACAATGCCGCAACTATGACATTCGGTTATGTAAGTGATTACAATCGCGTTTTCCGTATGGAGGTTACGGGGGAGGGGAGCGAGTATTCTCTCAATCGTATGGGGACTTTCACGATGAACGGAAATACAATCCTTGAGGTGAATGACGGCGCAAGATTCGAGATGTGCAAGGATCCTGAGCAGTACCGGTATGTTTATTTCGGGCGAACGCACGGTTCGTGCGCCAAGGTGACGGTTGACGGACCGGGTTCGATCATCGATGCCAGGGCGGTTGCTTCCTTCAACCTTCTGAACGATTCATCAATTACCGTTTCAAACGGCGGAACCTTTATTTTGAACAGGAGAACTGTGACATCGCTCGGGTCCTCGGATGCGCCCACCAACAATGTAACGGTTACTGTTCGCGGCGAAGGCTCGCGTATCTTGGCTCCTGCAGGCGCAGAACTTGCCGTCGGCGATAGAATAAAAGATGTGACCCGCGCGACCTTGAACGTCGAAGGAGGATTTGTGGGGTGTGAAGACGAAAACGGCAATTATGTGTTTTATGTCGGAAAGAACGCCGGTACGGTCGGAACCGTGAATATTTCCGGCGGCGAGGTGCGCAGCGGCAAAAACAATTATCTTTGGATCGGCAAGGCCGGTTCCGGTACGCTCAACGTGTCCGGCGGCTTGCTCAATGCCTATAAAATGCTGGTTATCGGAGGCGATTCGGCGATGGACAATGTGACCAATTCGTTCCGCCAGACGGGCGGCCATGTCCGCACGGGCGACGGACTTCTGGTGTGCGGGAACGAAGCGGACACTCCGGCGGAGGCGAACAACCGCGTTTCGGAAGTTATGCTTGAAGGCGGAGTGCTGGAGGCTTCCTGCATCTACGGCGGAGCCGGGCGCGGAATCGGCGGCGAGGCGCATGTAAAGGCGAACGGCGGAACCGTCAAGGCGATCGTCACGCGCACTGGCAATTATCCGTTCATCTGCACGCTCGATTCGTTCACCGTCGGCGAGAAGGGGCTTACGGTCGATACCGCCGGATGCGACGAGCTTGTGACTCAGGAGAACATGGGCGATATGCCGGGCATGAAGGGCGTTTTACGCAAAACCGGCGACGGAGCGCTTATATTCCAGGGCTGCAATTACAATGTTTCAACTACGCTTGTAAGTAAGGGTTCGGTGGCGTTTCGCGATCAATCTCCCGTATTCAATACGGCGCTTGGTGTAACGGACGGAGCGGTCTTCTCGCTCGCGGGCGCACCGTCGGCGGTGAGCCTCGCCGCTTTGACGGTAGATGGCGGAACGCTTGAATTGGATGCCGGGGATGTCGTTACCGTCGACGGACCGGTCGCGCTCAAAGGACTGAAACTTAAAATGTCCGCAGCTCCGCAAAGCGGCACGTCGGCCGGTTTTCTCGTCTGCAGGGGCGAATTGGATGACGGGTCTAAGGAGGCGCTCCGCCGCGCATATTGCGATGTCGCGCACGCCGAAGGTTATCACGGCGCGTTCAGGTTCGTTTACGACGAAACGACGGGACGTACGACGATTTCTTACGAATCGCGGCGGAACGGCGAGCCGCTTGCCGGGGATAAGGTTACCGTGTACAGCGGCGCGGAGACGGGTTATCAGACGGCCGCGAACTGGTCGAACGGCGTGCCCGATGAGAACATGAAGGCGGTATTTTCCGACGCGTCCGCCGCATCGGAGATCGCGGTTCCCGCGGAAGGCGCGGTTGTCGGTGCGCTCGGTTTCGCGAAAGAGAACGTGCTTCTCAAGGGCGGGAAGATCGATATCGCCGCGGAAGAAGGGTCGTCGGAATTGGAGGTGACGGCCGGAAACGCGGAAATCGCTTCTCCGCTTGAACTTTATTCCAAGGTCGCGGCGAGAGTGGCGGAAGGCTCGGCGCTGGAGCTTTCCGGAGCGGTGCAGAGCTTAAACGGCGGTATCGTCAAGTCCGGCGGCGGCCGGTTGACGGTGTCGGGGACAAGCTCGCTTCTGTACGGATTCTCGCTTTTGGAGGGCGTTTTGTCACTCGCTGCTCCCGAGGCGGGAGAAGACTCTGAACTGACGCTTTTGGGCGGAACGTTTGAGACGGCCGGTGAAGAGCCCTTGTCGCTCGAACCGGTCAAGGTCGGAGAAGATAATGATTCGGTGCAGATTTTCAAAACCGAAACCGACACCGCGTTCAGGCCGTGTTCGATCCCCGGGCGTTTCATCAAGCGCGGAGCCGGCAGAATGACCGTCGCACTTACCGGATCGGATTCGTCGTTTGTGTTCACGACGGCGGGCAAGGGGCCGGGCGGCGGCACCGGACTGCCG
>JAFVZE010000144.1 GCA_017508315.1 Kiritimatiellia bacterium
CGGCCGATTCGTGCACGCTTACGCACCTGCCCGTCACGGCGCAGTCGACAAAAACGTTGCCGTCGATGACCCCGGTATCAAGCCCCGTCATCAGAAGCCGGCGCTTCTGCCTTTCGCCGTGCACGGCTATCGGCAGAGCCCCGCCCGAAAAATTCCGGAAAACGTTGTCGGCGACGACCAAACGGCGGCCGCCGTGGATGAGACAGCCGTAGGTCGCGCAGTTGTTGAAAACGTTGTCCGCGACGACAGAATCGGTGTCGGTCTCGCCGTTGCCGCGGTAGTCGTAGCCGAACACGCCGCGATAGCAGTTCTTTATCTCATTGCCGGTAATGAGAACGCGATGGTTGTTGACGCAAAAATACATCGCGCCCGTGCCGCCGTTGTTGGAGGACTTTTCGAACTCCTCGCTGCCGCAGTTTTCGCAGAGGTTGCCGCGCACGATGACGCGGTCGCAGCTCGTACCCCAGTGGATGCCCTTGTGCTTCACGTTTCTGACGGTGCAGTTCTCTATCCAGATGTCGCCGGAACCCTGTACGGAGATGCCGTCCTGCGAAGAGCCGTCGATCGTCACATTGCGAATGCGGAGAATCTTCTGCGCGGCCGGCCTGTTCGGCGCCTGATGAATGGGGCTGATCGTATAGATATACGGATCGGTAAGATTGCCGCACGAGCGGATGGTTATGTTCTCAACCGCGCAATCGACCGCCTCTTTTGACATAACCGTTTTAACGAGCGAGAAATCGGTCAGCACGACCGCCTTGCCGCCGATGCGGTCATGGAGATTTCCGCGGTTCGTGCCATCTTTCGAAAAGCGGCTTGTGTCGAAATGAACGGTGTTGCCTTCGACCTTCACGATGTCGGCGAGCGTCTCGCGGTAGGAGCCCTCGCTCTGCCAGATCGTTATTTCCTGGCCGGGCACAAGCCCAGTGGCGTCGTCGACCTTGACGCTCGTCGCCCCTTTGGGCGAATCCGCGACGACCTTGCGGCGTATCGTCTTCCCGCCGCCTTCGAGAACGGCCGACGCGCTCGACAGAACAACGCCCGCGTCGGACGACACCGTCATCCCGGAACGGAGAATGATGCTACGCCTCGTAAGATACATCGACCCCTTGGAGTTCTTCGGAAAAAAGAGCGTGCCGCCTTTCTCCGCCACGGCATCGTACGCCTTCATGATGGCGTACGTATCATCGGTCTTCCCGTCGCCGACGGCACCGAAATCCGCAACGCTCACGACGTCCGCGGACATTGCCCTGCCGTTTACCACCCTGCCGTTCACCGTCACCCTGCCGACACCCTCGCCGACGAAGATATCGCTTGCGCGGGCGGGCATTTTCGGAAGATTTTTCACCGAATATCTGAAATCCTCGAAAACGATACGCTCGGGTACCGTCTTCCCCGCCGCGCGGATCTCTACGGGCTGATGGGCTTCGACGTCGAGCCGCGAAAACGAAATATCCTCGAGTTTCGCCCATGGCGCACCGGCGCCGCCGGTCACAAGAACGCCGATCGACGCATCGCGGATTTTAATGTCGCTGAAACGCACGTTTGAAATATCCGCGCCTTTCTGCCCTTTTCCCGAATAGCTGCACTGAAGCGCGATCCCCCGTCCGGCCGTCGTGAAAACGAGATTTGAGAAAGAGACGTTTCTGATCGTGCCGTTGCCGACACCGACGCGGATACCGCACGCCGAACACGCGCCGCGGCAGTTTTCGAAACGCACGTTTTCGCATACCTTATTTTTCGCCTTGAGCCGCCAATCGGCGCCTCTGACGGTCAAGCAGTCATCGCCCGTTTCGACGTCGCAGTCCGAGACAAATACGTCGCTGCAGCTGTCGATGTCGACGCCGTCGGTGTTCTGGTGTCTGAGATCGTTGCGTATTTTCAGCCCCTTTGCGCGCACCTTGTCGCATCCGTGGAAGAAAACCGTCCAGCACGGAGAATCGACGAAGTTCACATTTTCGATGCGCACGTTGCGGCATTCGATGAAAACGACGAGCTGTCCCGGACGGCGCGCGGCGGCTCTGTCGGCGGTGGTGATCGACCCGCGGCGCCATGTGACCGTCCCGAAACCGCCCGGCTCCCCGGCAAAGAACGCTCTGCCGTTGCCGTCAATCGTTCCCGGGCCGGTGACGGATGCATTCTCGAGTTCGTGCGCGATGATGAGATGGTGTCCGCGCCACGATTCGGCTTTGCTCGCCCAGTTCTGCTCGTAGGCGTCTTCCGCGTTGTAGTCGGCGAGATCGCCGCTCGCTTTCAGAACCGCCCCTTCGGCAAGATGAAGCTCGACCCCGCTCTTAAGCCACAGCGTACCGCAGGTCCATACGCCCGCCGGAACCGTCACGCGTCCGCCGCCTTTCGCCGCGGCAGCGTCGATTTCCGACTGGAAGTGCGCCGCCGTTTCGCGGGGCGGCGACGACGGCGATATCTGCGCGTGCGCTCCGGCCGCAAAAAACGCGATTGCGGCGAAAACGATACGTCCGACAGATTCTATCCGGTTCATATCCATTTAGCGGAGCGTCCTTCGCTTATCTGGTCACGCCTGTAACGCCCGTTGCCCGGGCCGAGGCCGGCAGCGACCAGTCCGCCGGCGCCCACCGGCGCTGCCGCGCGAGGAAATCGAGGGCCGCGGGGAGGTTGCCGGAATGTCCGCCCTCGAAAACCGTAAGCTGCACATTGCCCGAAGTCCTGCGCAGATGGATGAAGTTCTTCTTCGAATAGAAAGGATCGCTTCCCTTGAACCTGAGATGTTCGGGCACACGCTCGTTTTCTTCGATGTAGGCGATGTCGCGCTCTGAAATCCTGTCGTTTTCGGACGCAAGACTGTTATAGGCGCGGATC
>JAFVZE010000016.1 GCA_017508315.1 Kiritimatiellia bacterium
GACGCGGACTTATCGCGCGCAGATACGCCCCCTCGATGCGTTCAAGCCATTTAGATCGCATGCCGGCGATATTGTCTTTCGCCCATTGATTCGAGGGCGAAGGCATGCGTTCGGAAAAAGATCTTTCGACCATCGCGACCAGGCGATCGCGAAATTCCGCCGCGACACGCCCGCCGAGTCCCTTCGCAGCGGCGATTTTCTTCCATTTGGAAAGCACCTCGATATCAACGCTGTATCGGACCTGCCGCACCCGGTGGCGGGCGGCATCGTCATCGGCGAGTTTGGCCTCCATCTTATCGAAAAGCGATGTCCAGCGCACGAGATTGTCGACGCTTAATATCTCCGCGTTACGCTCGTCCCAGCGGACAAAAACCTTGCAGTCGGCGCTCAACCGGTCGAGTTCGCGCATGTACCCGAGCATATCCTCCGCCGCCGCGCCGTAACATCCGCGGCAGTATTCATCGGCAAGTTTGAACACGTCCTGCTCCGGATTCCGATACAGTTGCGTCAAAATCCACGAAATCGCGTCTGCAAAGCCGAATCCCTCGTCGGTTCCCACGTCATGCTCATAGCAGCATCCCTCCAGCCCGGCCGCCCGCGCCAGACGCGTATCCTCCGCCATCCGTGAAAGCGCAAGATGAGGCGGCAGTCCATCGAAATTCTGCGGATAGTACCACGCCCAGACACGCGCCATCCGGCACCAGGTTTTCAGATCCTCATAGGTCCCGGCGTTGTTGGGATGGCTGTACGGTTTGGTGAAATCGTCGTCGATCGGAGCGAATACGCCGATGAGATTGTCGGGGAATTTCACCACATTCTTCGGCGGGCGCTGGGTCTGTCCCTTGCGATAAATGAGAAAATGGAGATTTGCCTTTGGATATTTCGCCGCGATTATCGGCGAAATCTCAAAGAGATAATCAAAAAGCGGCCCGCCGACGCAGCCGTAACGGCGGACCTTCTCCTTGCAGAGAGGGCAATGGCAGAACTCCCCCGGCGTGTCGCGCGCGGAAAGATCGAAATATCCTTCCCCTCCGCATTTTTCCACATGGTCGAGAATGCGCGCATTCAACGCTTTGCGCAGTCCGGCATCGGAAAAACATATCTGCCGGGGCTCGCGCTTCCCGTCCTTGTTCATCGAATACCATTCAGGATGATCCTTGAAATGCTTCTTAGGCGGCAGGTAATAAAAAAGCGAATGCACCGTCGGTTGGCACACGCGCATGGCGTACGGCAGCCTGCCCGACGGAGCGCCGGTCGCGGGCGGCATCCGGTCCCAGTTGTGCTCGACCATGTTCAGACGGTTGCGGAGCAGAAAAATTCTGGCGTCGGGCGAACTGTCGGCAAGACGATCGGCCAAAAGCGTCCAACGGTAGGGGTAGACGGGCTGTTCGGAGAAATCTTCCGCCTCCACGGCAAGACGCTTCCGCCGCGGCACGAGCTTCGTACCGTCGCGGCTGAACCAGCGGCACCCGAGACGCCGCTCGAGAAACGCGTACACACCGTACAATATTCCGGCGTCACCCTCGCCGCAGACGGCGATCGCGCCGTCGCGGAAAAAGACCGCACATTCCTCGCGGCCGAATGTCCTCGCGTCGGCGGTCTCGAACGCCCGCCGGGTACCGACCTCGATGACTTTTCCTCCCGCCGATGAGGCAAGATTCGTGACGATCGGAAAATCCGCGCCGGTTGCTTCGTCGAGATGAACCTTGAGTTCTCTGGCCGCGAACGCCACCGTCGGCGACGCATCATCGTCCACGGCGATCGTATACAGCGCCGCGCCGTTCTCGGCCAACGTCAACACTTCCCGCGCGCGGGCCGGGAAACCTCCGCACAGCGCCGCTGCGGCCAGTACCGCGAAAACACAGTTTCTTTCCATATGCCGTCTACCTTACAAACATCACCGCCCCGGCATTGTTCCTGAATTCCAGCGAATGCGAGGCGAATTTGACGACAGGAGAATAAACTCCCCAATATGAATCCTTCGAAACGTCGGTCACGTTGGCAAGAGTGATGACGTTCATCCCGTCTTTGAAGGTCCCCGCCGGAATATCAAGCCGGTTCAGCGCCGCCCCTTCTCCGAGCTTGTCCATAACCGCGAAGAATCTGCCGTTGATATTTACAGATATCGACTGGCGCTGATAGGCATAACCTCTTTCAGCCATCGCGACCGTCGAAAATGAAAATCGCGCGCGGTGGTTCTCGGCGATTTTTCCCGGCACTTCGAACCTAAGCGAGTAAGGCCGGTATGTATAACAATTTCCCGCGGAATTAGTCCCGTAAAGCAGATCCGGATATTGAGAGGCGTACTTGCCTGAAACCGCGAGCGATTCGACGTACTTGTCGGATGTCGGCCGGTACGAAGCACCGCGCAGAACGGCGGTTCCGTCCCTTGAGCCGACCATCCACGAACCGCCGAGCGAAACGTGGTCGACGGCGGCAACTCCGGAAATCTCGCCTATCCGCGTCAAAGTCATCGTCACATACCCGTCATCGTCGCGGACCATCAGCGCTCCGGGCACGAAAAGATCGCACCGTTCGCCGTCTTTCCAGCACATAGTCCCCGCCTCACGGCCGTTCACGGAAAGCTCAAGCGCAGCGACGTCTCCGCAACCCGACAGAAGCGGCACGACCGAAAGCACCCGGCCAAGCTTCTCCTCACGCTCGGGCAAGGGGAACCTGAACGAGAGCGACGGCTTATCGGCGGTAAGTTCGCCGCGCATACTTTTCCAGGGCATCGTCGAAACATCGTAAACCTCGGCGATGCCGGGCGCGGATTCCTTCGCGAATTCACCGGCCGAAGAATTAGCGACCCCGATTTCAAGTTCCCGCCCGGCAGTGTCAGCCATCGCGTCGAAAGCCTCTTCCTTGCTGAGCACACGGTCCCACACCATCATCCGTTCAAACGAACCGCAGACTCCATGCCCGAAATAATCCCCATGCTCACTCCAACCCGTCGGCTCATTGGATGTCCAGGAGTTTATCGCCTCGTCTCCGCCGAGGATTTGAATGTTCGCCGCTTCATTCTTTGGCGGAGTAATTGTTGCCGATGTTCGATAATGATATAAATTCGGCTGCTTCTCCGAATCGGACGCACTATCAGCATCCATATAATACTTTCCCGCTTCACCAAGATAGATATTCACATTGTCGGTCTGTCTTCCAACGTCAACGGTAACGACAAGATCGTACCACCGGTCCAGATACAGATATCCGAACAAAGACCCCTGCCCCGGCTCTCTTTTCTCGTTCACTTCCGAAATGTCTTTGCGTACACCGTAATTTCCCTGGGTAAAATACAATCGTCCTCCGACATTACCCGTTTGCCCGCTTTCATCAAGGCAAAGCCCCCAACCTCCAGTATCACCATGCGCCGCCCCGAATTTATACAGCCCGCGATATCTGACTCCACTCTGCTTTCCAAGCCGAAAACGCAAAAAGACGGTGCGATTGGTAAATCCGGCCAACGTTGTCGGCGACGGAAGCCGCACCTGGCGGGAAAAGTATTTTTTCGTTCCCCCATCCATCACCGTTTCCTGCGGAATCCACAGACACGTGCGGTTATTTGTAACATCGCCGTAAAACGGCAACTGCACTGGCATATTGGTATAAGAGATGCGCTCGGGCACTTTTATCGCCATCGCGTTGGTGGATGGATTACAACCGTCAACTCTGGTCGCGACAACCGCTTTCTCCGAACCGACGCTTAAAACATCCACAATGTCGGATGCTGTAACATCTTTACCGACATCACCTTGCGAAAAATCCCAATACTGCACCAATCCGTCGGTATACGCTCCATACCCATTCGACACAAAAATCATTGCCGTTGAGACTGCTAAAACAAGTACGACCATTCTCATCTCATATCTCCTTCCTGCACTGACATCCCATGGACGGGACAGAATAGAATCTTTCTTAGATTGGCTTTAATAATATCATAACCGCAGCATCGCCGTCAATTGAAAAAACCTGACGTTATTTGCATAAAATTCCACCCCTCCCCCATTTTTAGTAAACTTACCAAAGTTAGCGGATAGCGGGCGGCTGTTAGCGGGCGAGTGCGCCCGAAATGCGACGGCTGTCCCATCGCCGGATTCTGCGAGAGCCCGGAAAAACGCCGAGCGGTTATTCCTCGACGTCCATGACGTATACCTGCCGGGACCCCTCGTGCACAGAGTTGAATCCGATCTGCCTACCGTCGGGACGCCAGCGTCCGTGCAGGTCGCAGCGCCAGAAGCCGCCGCGGTACGCCTCGGGAACGAAGAAACTCCCCACCGGAACGACAGCTTCGTCGGCGGTGCGCACAAGCGCCCAGTGACGGTGGAAAGTCTTGTCGAAATAGCCCTCGGTCGATATCCACCTGCCGTTCGGGCTCCATACGCAGTGACCGTCCCAATCGAGAATCCCCGGCGCCAGCCGATGGACTTTTTCCTCTTCGCCGACGGTGAATGTCACGTGCCAGGCGCCGTTGGCGTGCTCTTTGGGATATACCGTAACCGCCATCGTCCGATCGTCGCGCCAGTTAAAATGGCTGCCGCCCCAATTATCCGGAAAGCATCGGCGCACTTCCGAGCCGTCGCTGCGGCAGGTGAACGCGGTGGTCGACCAAGGCCCCGCCTTTTCCTTGACCGAATCGTACCAGTCGATGCCGCGCGCAAGCCAGAACACGCGCGAAGCGTCCTTTGAAAACACGGTGTGGCAGAAATAAGCGAGCCCTTTGGGGCCTACTTCCGGCATCCGGCCGCGGAGCGACGCGACCGACACGATATCCAGCGGCGCCGCGCTGCGCCATCCGCCGCGGGTAAAGTCCGGCACGTCGACATAGCGGCGCTCGCGGAACGAAATCTCCGAAAGCTCCGCTATCGAACACCATGTCGCGAGATCGTACACATCCATATCCATCGGCAGACCGTTCTGCAGGCAGTATACCCAGCGCAGATCCATCAGGAAATCCATACCGCCGTGACCGCCGATTTTCCTGGCTACCTCGCCAGCCGCCGCCCAGTACGGATGGCGGAACTCCTTGCGGACGCGTTCCGTTTCCTCCCGGCTGAAGTAAGAAACATGCGTTCCCCGGTCGCGCTCCCATTCAAGCCGGACAAGGAATCTTTATATCAAGCGACATTCGCGCCGTCTGTTTACCCGTCTTTTCGCCCGTCATTCGCCGAAATCGAGCATTCTGACCGTTTCCGGCGGCAGCGTTATCTCCTTCGCGCCGCCGGAGAAATCCCACTTCTCGCCGGTGACGCGCTCGATCGCGCTCTTGCGCGGCGAACTTATCCGCGCCGTTTTAGCTTCGGTGAGCGAACCGTTGAAGACAGTCACGTACCGCTTGCCGAACTGTTCGACGAACACCTCGGCGTTCGAAGACTCCGCGAGAGTCGCAATCGGCGTCCAGCCCGCCTTCGCAAGTTCGCATTGTAGCGGAATGTACTTTTTGAAAAGGTGGCGGTCCTTTTCATAGCGTTCGCGTTTGGAGTAGTAGCAGTCCGTATACCCGTTCGACGAGAAGAAACCGCAGAGCATTCCGTAGGCGAGCGAGCGCTGCATATACCGCTCGACATAGCCGTGAAATTCGTCGAATTCCGTATTCTGCAGAAAGCAGTAAGGTTTGCGACCGCAAACCGCGCGCCGGTAAAGCATGACCCGGTCGCTGTCGGGCATCCACTTCCCTCCGCTGCGGTACCACTTGATTTCCGTGCCGGGAACGTCCACCCAGGGCATCAGCAGCGAAGTGCGGTGCGGTCCGGAGTTGGCCTGAACGTATCTGCCGCGCGCTCGCAGACGCTGAGCGCTTTTGCGCACGTATTCGTAGCTCGCCATCGCCCCGGAAGCGCAGACGCGCTTGTTGTCCTTGCCGAAGCAGAGCGGCGTTTCCGTTCCCGCGAAATGGTTGCGGTCGTAATCGCAACCGAAATTGAAGCACATTTCGGCCGAGTCGATGTATTCTCCGTCTACGCCCTTGGGGAATTCTTCTTTGTAACGCTCGGCAAAATCCTTCTCGGAATTCTTGGTCCAGTAGTCGTTGTCGCCGCCGTTGATGCCCGGCGTTGAATTAAGACACCACATAATTCCCTTCGTCCACGGCGCGATCTGAATCCTTCCCGTCGGCGCTCCGGTCTCGTCCTTGGCTACCGATGTCGTCCACGCCTTGGCTCTTGCGCGCGTGCGTTCGTTGGGTGAATCAAGAAGACTCTTCGCCTTTTCGATGCAGTCCGCGATGGTCGGCAGTCCCCCGTCTTTACCCTGACAGTCCATCCACCACGACCCGGGCTCGGTGTATTTGAAAGTGTAGATGCCGTGAGCGTCGTCCCACTTCCAAGTGCCGCCGCCCTCCATGTACTTAAAACCGAAATCCTCGTGATCGACGATCGACGAAATGGGCGTGGTCACCTGCCAGGTTCCGATCTCCGGAATACGTCTCTCAAAAGCCATCGGATAGATTTTGTCGTACGCTGTGAGCGCTCCGCGCATACCCTTTCCCTTCTCGAACGGAAAGACCGCGAACTTGACCTTCGCGCGGTTGTGCTCCGGGGCAAGGCCGATATCGAAAGCGATGTACAACACCCCGAGAGCATGATTGGCCGCAATCCGGTAAACCGCCGGCCATTCGGGATCGATACCGATAGCGACGGAACGATTGGCCGTGCTGACCGCTCCGAGCGGCCATTTGGTGAGCATCCCCGCTCCGTAGGGAACCTGCACCGCATTGATGTATTCTCCGTCGCCGGTCATCTTCACGTCGTCGCCGGTCATCTTCACGTCGGTGCGCGGATCGTCGTGCCAGACTCCGCCTTCCGCCCCCATGGGAACCGCGAACATGACCGTCACCGCCCGGTCCGTCTTCTGATCCTTGGCCGACAGCTCCAGATTGAAAAGCCTTGCTGCGCCCCTGCGCTCGACTTTCTCCGATATGAGAATTCCTTTCGCTTCCGGGCCTTCGACCGGCGCGAAACCGTCGTCAAGCGCGGCGTCGCGGATGTACAGGCCGGACTTTTCCGGCGCGGGTCTTCTCTTGACCATTACCGAATCGAACCGGCAAAGCCCCGCCGTGCCGGCGAATTCCTTAAACTCAACATTGCGGAAACGAGCCTTGCCAGCAGTCCGGTACAGCATCGTGTACAGGCTGATCGTTGAAATCGGCTTCTGCGGAATTATCTCCAGCGTGCGGCTGTGCCACCCGAGCGCAGGATTGGACGAAAAGCGGGCTTTCTGAGCGTGAAGCGCGCTGCCATCGGCATAGGTTATATCGGCGAAAAGCTGAAGCTGATCGCCTTTCAATTCGACGATCGCCATCGCTTCGGCGGTAAAGCGCACCGTCGCAGGCGTTTTCTGGTTGAGTTTCAAAAACCAGCCCGCGCCTGCGGCTTTGGCGGGATCGGTATTCTCAATCGCGATCCCGTCACCGGCGCGGGTGAATCCGGCGCTGTAGGGTTTGGCGGAAGAGAAAGAAACCTCCGGATAACGTTTCCAGTCGTCGCTTTGGGAAACTTTCCAGAAATCGGCCGCATTCACGGACACAGCAGACGTCAGAGCGGCAAATGCGATAAACTTCATTGCTTTCATAACCGTTTTTTTACTCCTTCTTCTCTTACCGTACGATGATAACCATGTTGTAATCGTTGACCCGGGCGTAAAGCGCACCGCCGCGGACCGAAAGTTTTACCTTCACCTTGCCTTCGTCGACTCCGGCGACAACGATATTTCTGCGGAACTCTTCGCCTTCGATGTCCTCCGCCTGCAGCAGTTTCACTTCCGCCGGAAACTCCTGCGGCAGATTCCTGAGCGTTATCTTCTGCCCGTCAAGAAGCGAGAACGTGCCGTTGACGGTTAAAAATCCGCTCTTCAGGAAGTCGGCCGTAAGCTCTTTA
>JAFVZE010000001.1 GCA_017508315.1 Kiritimatiellia bacterium
CTGTCTTGTAAAAATCCTGGGCTGTATTTTCAGCCTGAAGGAATTGCCTCGTTCATGCTGCTGTACGATCGAGATATGGCCACGCGACATCCCAGAACATAGTCATTGATTATCTGCGCATAGCATGATATCACTCTTCTTCGCGTTGTCTTGGTATTCATTTGTGTATCCTTTCGTTTGTTGCAAAACCAAATTATACACGCATTTGACATCAAGGCAACGCTTTATATTAGACCTGCATATGCAATAATTGCCAAAAACGGGGGGGGGGTATGGTTTTATGCAAATAACACCGGATTCTCCATTGACGGTGACGCTGCTGTTATGATATCATAGGTGCCAATCAAAGAAAGGATTCTATCCCGCCTATGGGTATGGGATAGCAATAATTACGCAACAATCGGAGCGCTCTTCCCGTGACGGGAGGACAGTAAAGAAAGGCTACAGCGATGAATTACGAGGTCGGTGGTTTTATCCGGCGGATGCGGCATACACTGTTCACCGCTCTTGCGATCTTCCTTTTCACGTCTCCGTCCTTTGCCCTTGTGCGCGATCCGTCCATCAAAATGGAATGGTTTCGCGTGTTTGCGAAAACGGGTACCAATAACGAGGGACGGAGCTTTTTGACGGATATTACCGTCGATTCCAATACGGTTTTCGAGATTGAGCTCGAGATTATGAATTTTGCCCATAGCAGCAAGATTTTCTTTGCTCGAGGTCAATCCGCAACCGACCGGGCGTATTCTTTTGCGCATGTTTCCGGCAAATGGGAGTTTTATTACGGCTCGAAGAAATATTCCGCACCCGGTGCCGTCGCCGGAAAGCGTCATACCGTGCGTCTCGGCCCGGACGGGTTCACAGTCGACGGCGTGACGGTTGCGGAGGTGGAACCGGCGAGTTTCACATCGCCGGGTTTTCTGCGGCTTTTTTCCGAGCATACCTATAACGAAGCGACAGGGGCTTATACGGGCAGCAACTGGGGCTGTGCAAATGCGAAATTTTACGCGTTCCGCATTTACAAGCCAGGTGCCGACGGGGCGCTTGCGCTCGCGCATGAGATCCGCGCCTGCCGGACGACGGCCGGCTACAACACCGTCTACGATGCCGTGACCGGTTCCGTATACGAAGACGGTTCTGTATGGAATAGAAATACTTATCCGATCGGCGGACCTTATCTCGTTTCGTCCGACGATGCAACGGGAGATGCGGTTGCGTTGACGAACGCGATCGCGTGCGCGTGCGCGCTCAGTACCGCGACGCCGAATCGGGAAGTGCGGCTCGACCCCGGCGTCTATTCTCTGGAAGGTGTGGTCATGCTCTCCGGCTCTCATCTGAATCTGAACGGCAGCAGCATTCTTCTGACGGGCACGGGGTCGGATCCGTCGAAGACGATTCTTCTCGGCGGGGCGGCAAACGACAATTGCCGTGTGATCCGGTTAACGGCGACGGGGCATGTCATTTCCAATCTAACGGTTACGGGAGGATATGTCGCAGAAAACTCCGACGGCGGCGGAATCATGTCGACGGCGGCCGATTACGGCAGCGTCGTCGATTGCATCGTTTCCAACAATTACGCAAAAGGTTCGAACGGAAACGGGGGCGGCGGAATCTGGGGCGCGAAGACGGTCCGCAAGTGTCTGATCGCCGGCAATTCCGCCTACGGCAACGGCGGCGGGGTGCGGTCGTGCACGACGGTTGAAGATTGCGAAATCACGGCCAACACCGCGACCGGTTCGGGCGGCGGCATAAGCGGCTGTAAAACCGTCCGCTGCCGGATTGCCGGGAATGTCAGCAAGTATCATGGCGGCGGACAGCATGCGGGGACGGCGGTCGATTGCTTTTTCAAGGATAATGTCTGCCATAATGGCGGCGATTACGGTTCGGGAGGCGGACTTTACAGCGGGACGGCCACGAACTCGACATTCGTCGGCAACAGGGAAAACGATGCGTTGGCAGGCTACGGCAGTGCGGCGGCTTCGTCCGTGCTGTGGGACTGCACCGTCACGAACAGCACGGCGCGGCGTTCGCTTTTTGACGCCTGCACGCTGCGGCGTTGTCTGATTTCCGGATGCGGCGCACGAACGAGCGACGGCACCTATCCTTTTTATGTCTTCGGCAGATATTCCGGCAGCGCCGTCTACACGAACGTCAACTGCATCATCGAGAATATATCCCTCTCCAACGCGGCCGACCGCGTGGGAGTCCAGTGCTGTCTTTTGAACTGCACGGTCCGCAACGTCAGCGGCAAGACGAACGGACCGCTGGCGGCATCCTGCACGGCGGTGAACACGATCATCACCGGCTGCACACCGTACGATCTCGTCGCCGGCACGTCGGCGTCGCGGCTGGTCAATTGCGTCTATTCGACGTCGTCGGGCACGTTCGCGGAAGGTCAGCTCGTCAACTGCCGTCAGGCGCCGTCGCTCCGTTTCAACCGCGCGGACGGCGCGTTGTCGTGCGACCCCACCGCTTCCTCCGCGGCTTTCAACGCGGCGCTTGAAGCGGATTGGATATTGCAGCTTGCGGGCGAAATCGATTGCGCCGGCCGTCCGCGGCGGATGTTCGGATCGCTCGATATAGGAGCGATGGAGTGCCAGGACGATTATGTTCCCGGGCTCCGTTTCATTCTGCGCTGAGAATCAAAGGAAAGAATCGTCATGAAAAAAGCTTTTTTTACCAGTGTCGCCGTATTGGCGCTTCAGTCGTTCGCCGCGCCGGATCTCGCCAAATCCCTGAAGTCGCTGCCGGGTGCGACGAATTACGTTTTCCACCTGACGCGCGACGCGTTCGTCGATTCGCTCGGCCTTGATTTCGATTCGCTCCATCCCTGCGGCTATTATCTCGCGCGCAAAGGGCGAGATGTCGTGATCGCCGGGCGTACGCGCAAAGGCGATCGGTATGCGCTGGCCGATTTTCTCAAACGGTATGCGGGCTACCGGAACTTCGGCACGAAATTCGGTCTGATCGCTCCGCAGACCGACGATCTGAAAGTTCCCGAGACGCTGTGCGTGCGCGAAGAGCCCGATGTGCCGTCCGTCTATGTCGCGGGACACGGCGGCATGGGAGCGTTCGGCCGCGACAGCCGCCTGACGTGCCGCGCGACGCATGCGCTCGACCGCCTCGTGACGAAGGAGATGTGGGAGGAGCATCCGGAATATTTTCCCCTCATCCGCGGCGAGCGCCGCAAGCCGGGCGTTCCGGGGCAGCCGTGGAACCCGTGCATGTCCAATCCCGATCTGCCGAAACTCGTCGACGCGTACGCCGAACGGTTTTTCAAGGCGAAGCCCGACGAACTGGGGCTGCCGATGGGCGTCAACGACGGCGGCGGCGACTGCCAGTGCGACGGTTGCGAGGCGCTGTGGCGCCGGCACGGCAACCAGTACGCCGCATTCTACAACATGGCGGCGAAGCGGCTCGCCAAATCGCATCCGGGGAAATATCTCGCCTTCATCGCGTATTCGACGCGCTGCAAGGATGTGCCGCGCGGCATCAGGATGGAGCCGAACATTCTCGTCGAAGTGACGGGCATGGTCACGAACATGCACGGCGCGCTGCGCGGCTGGAAGGATATCGGCGTGAAGAATTTCGGCGTGTATGAATATCTCTACTCCTGCGACTCGAACCGGATGGCCCCCGGGTACTATCCGCACGACATCGCCGCCTATTTCCGCTCGCTGTACCGCGAATTCGGGATGAAGACGCTCTGGCAGGAATATTTCGCCTGGGCGCCGGTCATCGACGCCGGCCGGCAGTATGTCGTGAACGAGCTGATGTGGAATATGGAGGCCGATGTCGATTCTCTCCTCGACGATTATTTCCGCTCGCTCTACGGTCCGGCCGAAAAGCCGGTGCGCCGGTTCCATGAAATCGCCGAAGCCGCGTACGCGCGGCGCAAACAGCTGCCGGACTGGAACAAATATTTCGTCGATTACCACAATCCGCGGCAGTTCGGCGGCTACACCGACAAGGCGCTCGCGGCGATGGACGCGGCGCTTGAGGAGGCGGCGCGGGCGGCGAAGGGGAACGAGGACGTTCAGCGCCGCATCGCGCTTCTCAAACGCGTGTGGACGTTCCCCCGTGCGCTGATCGAGAACTGGATCTGCGTGCAGAAACTGAAGGAGACGGACGATCCGGAGACGATCGCCGCGCTGGTGGCGAAAGCGTCGGCGGCGATCGCGCGCGCCGAACGTTTCACGCTCACGCCGGACGAGGAGCGCTGGGTGTGCTGCGGAAAACGGGGGGATAAAGTTTTCAAGTCGGTTCTCTCGGGGCGTCTGGCGCCGCGCCCGATTCTCGACCAGGCGGCGGATGACGCCTGCTTCCGCGCGACGGCGCGGCTTGGCCGCGAGAAATCGCGCTCGGTGTGGCGGCGGCTCGGGCGCGACGCCGTGTTTGCGCCGTATGCCGGCACGCAGCTGTATCTCATTGACAACGAGCCGGTCAATCTCGCCAAGAATGGTTCGTTCGAGGATCTGCGTAAAGATGCCGGCAGGAACAGTACCGCCGATCCCGACTGGCGGCCTCTCGGCGTGGCGGGCGGCTGGAGCGCGTGGACGTTTCCGAATACGCGCGCGCTCGTCTGTTCGGATGACTCCGAAGCGCACACTGGGCGGCGCAGCGTCTGCATCCGGCACAACCAGCACGGCGCGGCGCTCATTACCGGCTGGCCGGCGGCCCCGCGCACGCGCTACCGGGTGAGCGCTTGGGTCAAGACGCGCAACGCGAACGGCCCCAGCGCCAATCTGGGCGGCTTCGGCGTGCGGATGAAAGACGCGGAAGGGAAATGGCTCGACGGCGGCAGCGCGATCGGTGCGCAGATTCCGCCCGAAGCGCTCGAAAAATGGGTCAGGATCTCCTGCACGTTCACGACGCCGGACATTGAAGGCGACCGTCTCAGCCTCGTTCCGACGCTGGGCGCGCCTGGCGGGCAGGGGGATGACGACCGCGTCTGGTGGGACGATGTCACGCTCGAGAAACTGTGGGAAGCTCCGGCGAAGCTGCCGGAGCAGGCGGCGTTCGCGCTCGAAACGGCCGCCGGATGGACGGCGGGGTGGAAAGGCGTGAAACCGCCGCGGCTGACATGGGACCGTTCGTTGCCGGACGATGTGTACCGCGCGGAAAAAACGGCCGACGGCGGCGTCGTCATCATCGGCGGAGCGGAGGGGTTGCGGCTCGGCGTCTACGCGTGGTGCAAGGCGCTGGGCATCCGCTGGTTTTCGCCGAACGAGCGCGTGATCATCCCCGCCGCGCCGCGGGCGCCGGGCGCGGCGTTTTTCGGTGAACATCGCCCGTCGTTTCCCTACCGCGGCCTTCACACCTGCGGATGTCCCGACCATTACGATCCCAACGTCGCGCATTGGATGAGTTTCAACGGTTTCAACCGCCGTCTCGACGATCTCCGGGAGGCGCTTGTCCATCGCGATGATTACGCGCGGTTGGGGCTTGTTTCCGATACGACGGTTCACGCCTATTCGCTGATCCTTCCGGCGGAACATTATTTCGAAGATCATCCCGACTATTTCGCGCTGATCGGCGGCAAGCGCCGGGCGGGCGGGGGGCAACTGTGTCTTTCGAACAGGAAGATGCGCGCGGCGTTCGTCGCGTCGCTGAAGGAATGGCTCGCGAAGCTGCCCGACGTTTCGCCCGTCGGCATCTGCCCGAACGACGGATACGGGTGGTGCGAATGCAAGGGATGCCGGGCGCTGGACACGGAGGAGGACCGCCGCAACGGGACGGTGAACGGGCGGGTCGCGGATTTCACGAAGTTTCTCGCCGAAACGTTCAAAGACCGTACCGTCGGCAATTACAGCTACAGCAATTTCGCCGATTTCTACAAACTGATGGAGCCGTTGCCGCCGAATCTCGTTTTGTCGTTCACGGCGTTTCACTGCCAGAGCCACCGTTTTCTGGATGACCGGTGTCCGCGGAACAGGACGTTCGCCCGGCGTTTTGCCGAATTGAAGGAAAAGGGCGCGAGATTCTACATCTACGACTACTACACCCATCGCTGGGGATTTCTTCCGGCGCCGATGTGGAAGTCGGCGGCTCGCGATTTCAAGGAGTGGAAGAAGGCCGGCATAGAGGGTTTTCTGAGCGAGGTCTCCTCGACGGGCGCGGCAAGCTGGGACAGTTTCTGGCCGACATTCTGCATGGCCGGCGAAATGATGCTTGACGCGGAACGCGATCCCGATGACGTGATCGACGACTGGTGCGCCTCGCGCTACGGACGGGCCGCGCGGCAGATGCGCGAATATTTCCGGGTATGGGAAAAGGGGGTCTGCGATGAGCGGTGCTTCCTGAAAAACCCCGATGAATTTCCGCAGGTCTTTCAGGCTGAAGCCGAATCCCATCTTGCCGCCGCCGAGGCGGCCGACGGCGAAAATCCGTTTGTGCGGTCGGCCCGCCGCCGGTATGACGCGTGGAAGAGCAATCTTGCCGAGCGCGTGCGCTACGTCTCGCCGAAGGAGGTCGCGGTTTCGGGCGAATTGCGCAGGCTTCCCGTTTATTTCACGGGGGGAGCGTCGCAGGTCATCGACGCCAAGAACGATACGCAAGTCGAAATGGCGGTCGCGGACGGGAAAGTGCGCGTGCGGCTGACGGCGCACGAGACGAACATGAAGGGGCTCAAAACCGCGAAAAGCGTCTACGAGAGCGATTGCTTCGAGCTGTTTTTCGCGGACGGGCGGAATGCGGCGAAGACATATCACTTTCTCGCCGACGCCCAGGGCCGGGTCATCTCGGCGGAGTCCGAAGGCAAGCGATGGAACTGGAGCTGGGAGCATCATGCAACGGTCAAAGCCGAGCGCAAGGCGGATCGTTGGACGCTTGATTTCGAAATGCCGCTTTCGGATGTCGCGGTTGGCGCCGGCGAGCCGTTCGGTTTCACCTTGATCCGTAACCGCTACGCCGGCGGACGCTGGGAAATAACGGGAACTCCCGCCGGCGGGGCGTTTTTCGACACGTCTCGCTATATCCGCGCGGCGGTCGGGACAACGCCCGGGGCCACACCGTAAAAACCGGTCTGCGGCTCAAAGCGCGAAGTCCTGCCTTGTCCTGGTAAAATAAGCAAACGCGAGGGCATAAATTTTCTCAATGAGATTTGCGTGAGGATATGATCATGGTTTTGCTCGATCGACTGATTTCGTCGGAAAACGCGCCGCGTCCCGCCCACAAAATTTGGTGGAAATACGGTTGCACAATAATTCGACAAGGTGTATAATCGGCGCTGTTCGGCTGAGGAGTATCGGCTGAGCGTTAAAACAAACACCAATCAGGAGGATTGTTCTATGAAGAAACTCATCATGACAGCTGCGATAGCGGCGGTGGCTTGTGGTTGCATTACCGTCAACAAGAATGATGGCGGCGAATCCAACATGAAGGTGAAAGTCTGCAAGGACATGATTCACGAGAAGATTGCGGTTGAAGACAAGCAGATCACGGCTCAGGATCAGATACATTGCCTGTTCGGATTCATTTGCTGGGGCTCCTCAGCGACGCATGTTGCAGACCAGACTGACGATCTGTTCTCGTTAGGAATGCAAGTCAAGGCGAAGAACGGGGCGTATGCAAATGCGTGTGACGCAGGCAAGTGCGATCAGCTCGTTGGTACTCGCTATAAAATCACCACGGAAGACTACTTTGTGTATGCGAAATGCAAAGCAGAGGTGACTGGCTATCCGGCGAAAGTGACAGGTGTTGAGGTCGTTACGCCGCCATGTGTCAGGGATGCCAAGGGCTGCTGCAAGAAGACCTGTGCAAAGTAAGCGGCGCAGCGTCATTGAAAAAAGCCGTCTCCGCAAGGAGACGGCTTTTTTGGTATAATTCGCCACCAGTATGCATATGAACACAATGGAGGTAAAATGACGGCGGCGCTGATCGCACTGCCGGTGCTGTTTGTGCTTTCGGCATTTTTCTCAAGTGCGGAGACCGTTCTGTTCTCCCTCACTGGAGCTCAGCGCGCAAGAATCAAGTCCCGTAGTTTAGATGCGGATGTCCGTATCGGGAAGTGTCTGGACGACAAGGCGGCGCTTTTTTCCACGCTTCTTGTCGGAAATACCTTCGTCAATTTCGCCATATCCACGCTTGGCTATTATCTGCTTTCGGGATGGATTCCTTCGGGCGGTTGGCTCGCGGTTCCGGTTATGACCGTGCTGCTTCTGCTCTTTGGCGAGATAACCCCGAAGCGTCTGGCGCTGAAGTACACGGAGGAGATAGCGCCACTGTATGCGCGCATGCTCTGGTTCTGGCGCGCGATCTTCACGCCCTTCAATGCGGTGCTGCGGATGAGCTCAAAGGCGTTCTCCCCGATGCTTGCGCGGGAGCGCAGAGCCCTTTCAGACGGGGAACTCATATCGGTGATGGAGTCTGCCGCCGAACATGGCGAGGTGTCCGTCGCAGATGCAGAGATGGTTGAAGGGGTGCTGCGTCTGTCGGAGCTCTGCGCCAATGACGAAATGACGCCGCGCGTTGACATCGTCGGCTACGACATCGATCTGGACGAAGCCTCGCGCGCCGCCGCGCTCGCCAGCGCGAAACACCGTTATCTGCCGGTGTTCCGGCGTACGCCTGATGCCATCGAAGGCGTGATTGATGTCGATACGGGGCGGATTGAGGACGCCTTGTTCGTTCCCGAGACGGTCACTCTGGACGATCTGCTTGCCATGTTTGCGAAAAGCGGCAAGCCGCTTGCCATCGTCATGGATGAATACGGCGGTACCGCAGGGATAATATCAGTCAATGACGTACTTGAACTGATCGTCGGACCGGGTGTGTTCCAGAATCCAAAAGCGGAGCCGCAAATCGTGCAGAAGGGCGCGAACGTATGGGAGATTGACGCGAGGGCGAGTCTTGACGAGATAAACCGTGCTCTTGACATCGAGCTGGAGGCGGAGGATGCCGACAGGCTTTCCGGCTGGGTGCAGTTCCATGCAGAGCGCATTCCGCATGTCGGACAGGAGATTGAAGCCGACGGATGCCGCGCGACGGTGCTGAAGCGCCGTCACAGGCGCGTGATGTCCGTTCGGCTTGAGGTGATCAGGCGCGACGCCTCCGACAGCGACTGGGACCTGATCGCAGAGACGGACGAGGCGGTGGAGCGCACGGAGGAGGATTCGGAATGACAATATTCCTTCTTGCAATTGCCACGCTTGCTGCGCTTTCCTTTTCAGCGTTCTTCTCAGGAACGGAGACCGGGTTTCTTTCCGTGAGCCGCGAACGCATACTGCACCTTGCCCGTGAAGGCGGGCGCAAGGCGAAAATCGTGCAAAAGGCGCTTTCTGACATGGGGCGCACCACAACCACGCTCCTCATCGGAAACAATATCGCAAACGTCTCGTATTCATCTGCGACAGCCGCACTTGCCGCCGAACTGTTCGCAAAGGATTCGGTGGCGAATGTCGTTTGGAGCCTTTTCGCAGCGTTTCTTGTGCTGTACGCCTCGGAGTTCATGCCCAAACTTCTTTGCTCCGCGAGGCCGCTCAGGCGTTCGCTTCTGCTGGCGGGGCCATATCGCGTGATATCTGCCGCGCTCAGTCCGCTTACCGCGATAGCGATGAAATTCACGGATATCTTCATGCCCGACAAAGAATCGAAGTACAGTCTCACGACTTTGGATCTGATGCGGATACTTGAGGACAGGAAAGATGGCGTATGCCTCTCGGACATTGAAAGTGCCCTCATAACAAAGATTCTTATTCTGCGCGTAAAGGGCAGGAAAATAACCCCTGAAGCGATTCTTTCAGCCCTAAGAGAGATAGATTAAGCATTATAGTGTAGCCCGCTTTATGGGGATATCTTCGCCAAGACATTCTCATGGGTATTGTGTTTTTATCTGAATATATTTTTTACTTTTAATGTAAATTTTGCAAAAAAAAAACGCTTGTGCCGAAGTGTTGGCATTATGGTATAATTACGCACCTGTTATGAGTATCAAAGTGAGTGCAATATTGTTGTCGATAGGCGTTGCCACTGTTGCATTTGCGAACAGTGTTGGCGACGCTCGGATTTCTTTTTCCACCAAAGGTCCAGACCGCTATGCCGACGGGTCTGTCGTGATGGATGGGGAATGCTATGCGCTCGTATGGTCGAGTGATGGTAAATTTGATGGTTTTGCGGCGAATGGTGCGTGCATTGACACTTATGACAGGGTTGTGCTCATGGCTCCGGTCGCCAAAGACGGGCGTTGCCCGCCGGTATTGTTCCAGATTCCCCAGTCTGAAGCAGAAGAACTGGCAGGTGGACAGTATGCCGTATATCTGCTTGATACACGTGTTGCTTCGGGCGATACGGCGCGTCCGTACGGCACGGTGAACGGCAAGCTCGCCTTGATGAACGGATACGGGGCGGCAAGCGCAAATCTTGCGGTTGGAGCATTGAACGCAAAATCCGCTGAAACCGGGAATGGCCCGGCAGGGCTTGTCGCTTCAAGCGTTTCTGCGGCGCCGGCGGGCTGTGAACAGCCGCGTATAAAGAGCATGCGCATAGAAGGCGACAACGTGTTCCTTACGGTTGAGAACCTCAAAGGGTTCATGCGTGTGCGCTCCGGCGGCGATTTGACGGCTTCCGACAGCGCGACCGCCGCCGTAGAGACATCGGGCGAAGGCGGCGAAGTGACGCTCGTCACGCGCAAGCCCGAAAGTCCTTCAGGTTTCTTCAAGGTGATTCGCAACGGCGATTAAGCAGTACCATCCACCATCAATAAAACCATATTGCCATGTCTTTATTGAAGAAAACATCTTTTGCTGTTTCATGCCTTGCCGTGTTCTTGGCATATGGCGCCTATACCATTGAAAATGACGTGGCGGTCGTGTCGACGCTTGAGGATCTCCAATCGGCTTTAGACAATGATGATGTGTCGATAGTGAAGGTCACTAAGACGCTGCAGCTTACCAACGGCACGTATTTGTGCAGCTCAGTCAGAACTGCCACGGGAAAACGCAAGGTTGTGCAGGTGATGGAACCGTTTCTGCCGGAAAGCGGCAAGGTGACGGTCTCTGGCGATAGTCTTGTGGAGCCGACGATCGTGCAGGGGGAGAACGATTACAACCTTTTCACCGTTCCGGCGGGGGCGACCGTCACGATCTCCAATCTTACGCTGAAGGGCGGTTTCACCGGATCCGTCACGGCCGACTATACGGGAAGCACCGGCGGCATTGACAACTATGGCAGACTTCAACTGATAGATACCGTCATCACTCAAACCGGGACGGCGCTTCTCAACCGTCCGGGAGCGAGTTCTGTGCTTGTGGACTGCAATATCGTGCGCAATGCCAATTGGTTCGGCGGCGGCATATTGAACCTGGGTGAGGAAGAAAACGGCAGCTTCAAGAACGGCGGCACCGTGATCCTGGACAGATGTTCGCTTACGGAGAACGAATCGCTCGGTTCGTCGCACGGCGGCGGCGCGGCGGAGAACCAGGGCCTGATGTGTCTCAACAACTGTGTTGTCGCCAACAACGCCTCCACAGAAATCGGCGGCGGCATCAACAACTGCAAAGGCGGCACATTGTATGTGATGAACTCCACGTTCACAGGAAACGTGACCACGTCAAAGGAGTATGATGTGTCGGCCGGTGGCGCGATCGGAAACGCCGGTGGTGCTGGGCACGTGTACATAGTGAATTCCATTCTTGCGAACAACGGGTACGACAACGGCAACTACGTATCCAAATCCTGTCTTGGACGGTATGACGGTTCCACCGATCCTCATGCCTGCAAGCTCGTGAATACGGTTATCGGGGCAACGGCAGGAATGGACCGCATAGACGCGACGAATTCCTCCGCGCATGTGGACGGACTGTTCTCCGGATACGCTGAAAGCGGAATCGTCGCCGCAGGAGGACAGCATAATGGATATTCCTCCGATTTCCCCCATCCAAATGTTATTGACAAGAAGGATGAATACGCCTACGCGCCAGTGATGGTGCAGGTGGATACCAATCATTATCTCTGCACCTTGTCGGTGGCGACGTATTTCGACTATTCGACGGTGTTGTCCGGCGGGACGCCCAGCATGGCCTACGCGCTGGAGGACGGAGACCTCGTTACTCTCGGTCCGGATGTCGCCGCAGCGAATGAAGAAATGCTTGTTGATGTCACATTCGACGGCGGCAGCCGTGTTCCGGCCAACGCCATCGGCGCGGTTGCGGTCAGTTGGAAGACAGAGGAGGAAAAACCGTCCCAGCCGGGGATTTTTGAAGTGCGTCTCGGCGAGTTTACGGGAGGCCGCGTATCGGGCGTGACCATATATGGCGACAGCTACATCTCAAATTCAATGGTCACCGTGCATGCCGTAGCTGACAGTGCGCACTATCTGGACGGCTGGATCATAAACAAAAACAAGGTCGAAGATTCCGAACAGCAGTACGTTTTCACGTTCTCCGTGTATACGAACATCACCATAACTCCGGTTTTCGCTCCGGTGGTGACACAGGTGTACGGAGCGCGGCAGCGGTATCCGTGGAACAACCTTGTCGATATAGATTATTCGGTGTCGGAAGAGGATGCCGTCAAGTACAGGCTTGTGTTCCTTGCCACGTATGAGGAGGGGGGCGTGACCAACACGATCCAGCTCAGAAGTTTTGTCAGGAATGACGACGTCTCGGTTCCGCAGCGACTTGGCGATCGTCCTGATCTGCACCGATCCGGCGATCACCGTGTGACATGGGATTCCGCCGCAGACGGAGTGCGTCTCAAAGGCAAAAAACTGTCGTATCGCGTGCTTGCATGCGAAGGAGACGAAAGATGAAGATGTTTTCTTTCCATGTTCTGTCCGCAGCGCTCTGCGCGATGTTTCTCGCGCAAGGCGCTTTAGCCGCTACATATACGGTCAAGACCTGGTCCGGGGGATCGAGTGCGAACCGTTTCACCTCTATTGTGGGTAAACTCAAGGCGGGCGATGTGGTTGAGTTCGACGATGACATTTGGTTCAGATCCGCATTTCGAATCGATGCGGATGGAGAGGTTACGTTCCGGAGCGCCCCCGGCAAAAACATAACCTTGATCAATGCCGGCCGAACCTATGGCTGCACGGTGTACCCCGGTTCCACGCTGACGATCAGCAATCTTACCATCGACTGCGAGGATGCGAGTCAGCAGGTCGATCTTTTCCACTTGAAAGGCATGGAAGTCCAGAGTTCATGGAGCGGCAACGTAACCACCAACATTTCGCGTCTGGTTCTGCAGGATGGAGCCGTCATTAAAAATGTGTATCTCAAGTCCTCTTCAGGCGCCGAGAACGCCGCGATCCACGTGAAGACGGGTGCGGTTCTGAGGATCAACTCCGGAGCGATGATCCAGAACTGCAACAACCAGTCCAACCCGGGCAAGGGCGGTGCGATCTGCTGTGACTACGGTACGGTCATCATGACGGGCGGAACCATCACAGGCTGCAATGCAAAGGGTGCCGGCGGTGCAATCCATACGGACGGCACCCGGGTTGACAACACTGACAACTATGGCATCAGCTCCCGGGGAGACATCTACATTTCCGGCGGATACATAACCAATAACACATGCGGCGCCGGGCTTTTCGGCGGCGGCATATATCTGGGCAATACAGGGCCGATGCTCCATGTCACCGGTACGGCGGTCATATCCAACAATTTCAGCGGAACCGGGGACGGCAGGGTGCCGGACGACGTTTCCACATATGATCTTGACGACAGGTATGTGAATCGACTCAAGCTCGTCAATCACATCGACATAAATCCGCCCGGTTTTTCTTACGAAGGCATCAGGTTCACGGGTTGGGTGGGGGTGCGCTATCCCAACATAGCGGAAATCACCGAGCCGCAGCACTCGCACTTCGGTGCCGTTTGGGAATATTTCGACGGCAGCCAGGAGGAGGCCCGGCAGTTCTTCTGGAACGGGGACAACGAGTATCGCGGAAGGATTGACGGAAATGTGCTGATCTGGTCCAGACATATCGTCCATGAACTCCCGAAGGACGGAAAGAAGGTCGTGGAGTTGATCGCCACCGGAGAGAGTCCCATATATATGGAACTGAGCCAGAATTACAAGATGAGCCAACCGGCGGTGGTGCCGAGCGGAGTCGAGCTCATTCTGGACCTGAAGGGTTTCGATCTTGAATGCGATTTTCATGTTTCAAACGATACGGCCAGAGTGACGATCCTCGATAGCTCGACCAGCAAGACAGGGACCGTCACAGGACACAGGGAATCTGATCATCCGAATGCGTTTGTGCTTGATGGCGGTTCGTACCATACATTGCCGAAACCGGAATGGGTCGCGTCCAACCGTGTCGTCATAGGCAATTACTGCGAAAAGCATCCGTATATGGTGGCGGTCAAGGCTTGGGAGGCGAAGGAGGAAGGCACGATGACTGATCTCACGAACGTTCCCCTGCATGATTCCGACAATGAGGTGCGCGAAGTGACGATGATCGATGGTGTGCCGGATATCGGGAGGATCACTTTCTCCTCCGGCGACTGGAAGTACATGCAATACACCAACATGAAGTATCGTGTCCAGGTGCTTGCGGCACCGGCCGTGCAGGATTCGAATGGAGACTTCAGCGAGGCCGGACCGAGGGTCAAGCTCTACGACTCTCACGAACAGGCGGATGTTTCGCCGTTGAATGATGCCGTAGCTCCATCGAATGGCGCGGAGCCTGAGACCTATGGGCGGGAGGATGATTTTGCCTGGGATGCCGCGTCATCGCGTGGGCTTGTGAAGTTGATCCACATCACGATGGAGGAGATGGGTGAACGATATCGGACAAATGATGCCGAAACGGCCTATTTCCGTTTCCCGGAAGCGGCATACAAGGCCACCCAGCGCAAGACCAACGGTCAGTTGCCGATTACGGTTGTCGATTCGCTGTTGACGGCATTGGGATATAATCGGGCTGAAGGCCTCCAGGAAGACCATGTGAATACGACGCTTGATGCCTACGGCGCAAATGGACTGCGGAAGTGGGAGAATATCGTCACCGGTACGGCTGAGAACCACCTGCTGCTGAGCACTGCGACGGGAAGCGACGACGGTCTTGCGCTCAATGTCGCGCTTTCCGATGCGGAGAAGGTTTCGCGTACGGACACAGGCTATTCTGTAAAATACGACATCCGCAAGTCCACGGCGGAAGGCTGGGCGAGCATTGGCGAGATCATGGATGAGCCGCGTTTCTCGGTTCCTCTTTTGGATAACGACGGGAAGTCCGTCGATGCAACCGGTTTCTACCGCATCACTACGCTTATAATCAACGATAAGTTTTCCGTCACGAATGAGATACCGTCCACGAATATCGTCGGCGTCCTTGAAGTCGCAAGTACGCTCACCAACACACTCTCCGCCGTGCCGTGGGTCGCTCTTGGCGAAGATCCGTCCAAGGCGGAGGTCCGCCCGGTTACTGTGTCGAACTATGTGCACACGCCGCATCTTGGACAGAATGACTCCGTTCAGGTCGCGGACAGGGGACATATCTACAGGAGATGGGAATGGAACAAGGGCGGCAAGAAATGGGATGGTGCGATCTCCGTCACGCGTAATGCGGTCGTTCCTGCATCTGAAGCCTCGGAACAGAATCTTCAGCGGAATTCTGCGGTTTGGGTGACACGCAACGACCCGGCGGCAAGGCCGTTCTTCCTGATAGGGCAGTATTCTGATACGAAGCAGACGTTGACGATTGAAGCGGGTACGACCGACAATGTGGTGTGTACTCTTGTGCCGAATCCCAGCCTGAAGTCTGTTAAGGTCAACGATTACAAATGGAACGGCAATCCGATGGAAGGCGACATGATCCGAATCCCCAATGAAAAGAAGTCCGCACTTGTGCTGCGGTGGAAAAACGGGGCGTGGGGGCGCATTGCGAGCGGCAAATGGAAGACGGATACAGAAGTGCCTGCCGGTACGGGATTCTGGTACATGAGGTGCGGAGCAGCCTTTGAGGTTGAGCTCCCTGATTCGGCTCCGGCGTCGGAATGATATTTTAGACGGACAATAGAAAGATGAAAAAGGCAATCGAGACGGTTTTTGTTTTTGCGGCGATGATAGTCGGCGCGGCGGCATCCTGCGAGGCGGCGGAGGGTGGCGAGGTCCTGTGGTGGCTGATCGATACGGATTATCAGAACATCACGGGCGAGACGGTCCAAGGGACCACGATGACTGCGGGTGAGCTTGGGGTGAACGGTGCGCGCATCCGCTATCAAAACGGGGATGCGGTTGGCGGCTATCTTCCATTGTTCGGGCTTGACGATAACGACAATCTGGTGGAATACGATGGAATCACCGGAGTTGAACTCCCCGCCGAGTATTTCGGGAGTCTGAGCGGAATCTCCGGTGCCTCCTACAGTTTTGTGCTTGAACTGGGCAATTGGTCGAATGGACAATGGGTGAGTACTTCGATGGAATCAAGGCCGGAGGCGTACGGTGCGCTTGTTCAGAATCAGCATATCACGAAGTGGAATGACCTTACGCCGTCCTATGCCAAACCTTGGACGCCCACTCAGTTTCAGGTGGTGCCGGAACCGACCAGCGGCATCATGCTCCTTGTCGGCGGAGCATTCCTGATGTTGCGTAGACGACGCAGTAGGATCTAGTGATGGACAGTGCAATCCGCCATACTTGGTTCGACCGGGTGCTTCCATGGCTGCTCGGTGCAGGCGTGGCGGCGTTGGCGTGGTTTACGGGGAACAGTCTCGAACTGCCTCCTGAACTTTGGGATGAAATCGCAGTTGCGGCAAAATTGCGTCCGCCGGCGCATGAGTTTCCGCTTTTTTGGCAGCGATGGCTTTCGCCTTTAATCAAGTGGTTCGGTGTTTCATCGGTCATGGCCGGCATAAAGTTGGCAGGCCCGATATCGATGGGGATTCTCTCGGTCTTGGCCTTCCGCTTTCTGGAAGGGTGCCTCCCGTCGGTGATGCGCAGCGACATGCGCCATTCCGCCTGGGGAAGATGGATAGTCCGGTCGATACTGGTCCAATGCACGGTGATGCTTGTCTGCTCCGAACCGGTTTGGCTTGCGGGGCGCGTCCTTTCTCCGGAAATGCTGTCGCTTCTGTTCTCAATGCTTGTTCTTGAACTTGCCCAGAAGTCTATTCGGGGGGCAGGCGTCGCATCATTGGTTGTGTTGGGAGGACTTTCAGGCCTTATGGCGGCGGAAACACCATTGGCGATTTTGCCGCCGTTGTGTTGCTGGCTCTATCTCCGGATGAAGACCTGGGATCCGGCTAATTCGGATTTGCCTCCGCTTGCAAATCCGATATTGTGTACGGTGGCCGTACGCAGGATGGCATGGTGCTTCATCCTTTTTTTCGCCATAGCGGTAGCGGGCAATGTTTCTTTCTTCACCGCAAACTGCGGTGGCGGCGAAACTGACGCCAAGATTTTCATTGCGACGGCCAGGTATCTCCTCAACTATGCGAATGCGGTAAGA
>JAFVZE010000145.1 GCA_017508315.1 Kiritimatiellia bacterium
CAAAAACGGCGCCTGCCTGACCGCGACCAAGGAGGCGGTCTGGAAGGAGACTGTGCTTGTCGCCGCCGCCGGATCGGGGGGAGGATTGAGCGGAACTTTCATTCTGCAGGATGAAACGCTGTCTGTTGAAGCCGAAGAAGGATCTGTGCTCGATCTGACAGGCGCCGCTTTCCGGCCGGCGCCGCGCGTCAATGCGGGCATTTCTGCGAAAGGCCCCGGCACGGTGCGGGTATCCTTTGACAATCTCTCGCTTCTGGACGGCGGTTTTGCGGCGGACGGCGCATCGCTGGAGGTCGTCGGCAGCGGGCACTGGACCAATTCGCTTGAGAAGGCGACCGGATTTTCCGTGTCGTCCGAAGGCGGTCCGGTTTCCGTTTCGGCGGCGGCGCTCGCAGGCTACAGGGGCGAGGAACTTCGCGTAACGAAGGGAACGCTAGTTCTCGATTCGGTTGCATCGCTTCCGCAAGGGTGCAAGGTCGTGACCGCGGCGGACGGCAAACTCGTTCTCCTTGATGCGACTGGCTTTGACGCCGACGTGCACATGGGAGGCTCCAAGAACTGCGGAATGGATCCGTATATCGTGACGGAAGCGCCGCGCGAAAACGAGACGATAGCGCTTGACGACGGAGCGCAACTGCACGTGTTCGGCTCCGGGCTTAAAGCGTCGTCCTCGATTACCATGGGCCGGAACGCCGCGGTGCGTTTCTATCGACCGGCCGTCGTTTCTTCCCCGATAACCGTTACCGGAGCGGTCAAAATCGTGACGCTGGACGGTTCCGGCGAAAGCAGCATCGCAGGAAAAGTGGCAGGAAAAGGCAAGGTGAACGTTTCGGCTCCGGGCGGTCTCGTGCTTTCCGGAGGCGCGACGTTCGGAGGCCACTTTACGCAGGAAAAGGGAAAAGTGGTCTTCTGCGGTGGCTCGGTTGAGTTCAACTCGTTCGTGACGATTCTCGAAGGCCATCTTTTGATGACGAATTGCTACGTAAAATCCCTGAACAACACCTGGGCGATGGATTCGGAAAACCAGACCGGCGATGTTTTGTGCGAAGTAGCCTCCGGAGCGACATGGTCCATCGGCAACAATTCCGTTCCGAGCATCGGCGGACACAAAGACTTCGAAAGCCGGATCCTGATCAGCGGCGGCACCATGTCCCATCTGACGTACGATACGATTCAGATGAACTCCGGGGGGACGGGGAAGGCGGTGTTCGAGTTCGCGTCGGGTGTTCTGAATTCCGAGCGCCGCATAATCGTCGGTCGCAATGCGGAGCAGACGGACGGATACGCGAAGTTCATCTGGCGCGGCGGAACCTGGAAGACGCACGGCAACCAGGGCTACCGCTACAAGTACAGATATCTGTTCCAAGGCAAGAACGCGACCGGAAACGGAGGACTGGAATTCTCCATCGAAGGGCCAGACTGCGTTCTGGATCTCGGTATGTTCGAATATCCGGAATGCATTTCCAATTTCTTAAATCTTGCATCTTCAAAAATGACCGGTAAGACCGGTGCCCGGCTGAAGATAAAAGGAAAGCAGGGGGTTGTTTCGAAGTTCGTTCTGCTGGACTTCGAGCCTAACGGTATGGAACTTGATTTGAACGGCATGCCGCGAAGTAACGTAGAAGTTGTCGGCAACGGCTCGCCGGTGCATCTTACCTGGGTGACGCCCGGCACGAACGGCATGGTCAACTGCAGCGGAACGCCTTCGCCGCTTTTAGCGAGCTACGTCGTGCCGGAGGGCGGAACGTTCGAGAACGCCTTTACTCAGGGCTGGAACAGCGGCTTCCTTTCGCAGACGGACACGAATCTCACGTTTTCGGCAGATGCGGCGTATCTGCTCCGTCCGACGGCGGCGGGAATCGCTCC
>JAFVZE010000146.1 GCA_017508315.1 Kiritimatiellia bacterium
CGACCCCATCTCGTCGATGAACTGCGAATCGACAGCCCATCCGCCTTTATCGGCGAACCGCTCGCACTCGACAAGCGATCCGCCGTAAGAAACAACCGTCACAACGGCAGATATAAGAAACAGAAATTTTTTCATGCGTGACATTATACCCGTTTTCTCAGCGCAACACAAACACAAAGCCCTTCTTAAAGAGAATATTCCGCAGATAATTCTCACCGCAACCGTTTACCACCGCATTTTGCAAAATGCGGTGGTAACTTCTCCCTTGGACACAGTTTGCAAACTATGGCCATGACAAGGCGGCAAAGTGAGACTACAGTTCGGAACAAATTGAGAAAGTAGGTCAAAACCCTAAGGTTTTTGGGGTCTGTCCCCGCTATTTCCCCGCTATTTCCGGCGAACGCGGATCCGTCTTCAGTAAACGCGGATTTCGAAAATGTTCGCCTCCGGCGCGCCATGGGTGGCGCGCACCGTCACGCGTAGCGCCTTGGCCTTGACGGGAGATATCGCATGCACCCGGTGGCGCTGGAAATTACCGCGCTCTTCGACAAGCTTGACCCAGGTTCTGCCGTCGACGGTGCACTCTATGTCATAGTCGCGCACAAGCTCTTCGGCGACACGGAAACGCCAGGCGTTGAACTCGAGATCGGAGTCGAAAGTCAGCCGGATTTCGCGCATCTCGACCGCCTCGGGGAAATCGAGCCTTATCCACTGCGGAAGCGCTGCGCCGGCATCGGAGATCCATGCGTGCGAGTGATCGCCGATCGGCCGCGTGTACCCGTCGATGACGTTGGCCGGAGCGGCATTCCCATATACGACGATCCTGCCGTGCGAAAAACGGCGCGTCTCGGCCGCGGAAGAACTCGCGCTCGCCGAAGCGCGCCGCGCCAGATCGGAGGGATCTTCATTTCGGAAGCCGGGAATGAACGCGTCGTCGCGGATGAGGCGCTGCTGAAGAGCGGTGATCCTTTTCCTGCCGAGCTCTCGGGGGGAAAGACCTTCCTTCACGCACATGGCCGCGGCGGTGCCGACGGCCTGTCCGATGACGGCGCAGGTCTGCTGCACCCGCGTGGATCCGAGCGCCATGTGAGAGACGGAAATATCGCGTCCGGCCATCATGAGATTTGGAACGTTCACGGAATAAAGGCAGCGGAACGGAATCGTGTAGAACGGCAGAACCTTCATCCGGAAGCGGTGTCCGGTGGAGACCGGAGCGTGCATGCCCATCGGGTCGTGGACATCGAGCGGCCAGCCGCCGTACGCAACCGCATCGGGAAACACCGTCCCCGCCTCGCAGTCGTTGCCGTTGAGGATGTAGTCGCCGATCAGACGGCGGGATTCACGCCGCCCGTCCATTATCGGGATTTCGGCAAGAGCGTAGTTCGCCGCTTTGTCGCGATGAGGAGCCTCGTTCTTCACCCAGCCCCAATACGCGAAGGAAATCCGGATCAGTTCGTCGCGGGCGCCTTCGGGATCCGCGCAGTCGTCTATCCACGACGGATGCTCGATCCACCACATGCCGTATATCGAAGACGTGCGGCGGCTGAAACCGCGCGGCAGGACCTTCGCCCATTCCGGAACGGTGTAGACCGTCGGAGCGCCGGTATCCACCACTTTGTAAGCCACGCCTACGGACGGCTCGTGCAGCAACCCCGACATCGTGAACGTATCGGGATTGTCGGGAGCGTTCGGCTCGCCGAATTCACCGCGCCCCTCGCGTCCCTGGCGGTATTCCGCGCCGGCGAAATACCCGAGCCATCCGTCGCCGGTGGCGTCGACGAACAGTTTCGCCGTAAACCGCGAACGCCGTCCGGTAAGCGTGTTGCGGCATATCACCGCCCGGATCCGACCGTCCTCCACCTCCGCCTCCACCATGCGTTCGCAGTAGAAGACCGAAAGGTTCCTTTCCGCTTCGGTCAACTTCCGAAACGCTTCGGAAATCGCCGCCGGTCCCTTCTGCATCGCACGCAGACAGACCGCCTCCTCTATGATTCCGGTCTCACGCCCTGCGGGCTTATTGACACATGCGCCGCAGAGTCCGACCCCTATTTCATCGGACCCGTTGCCGCCAAGCACCGGACGGTCGCCGACGAGCGCGGTCCTGGCGCCGCCTCGCGCCGCGGCGATCGCCGACGGCACGCCTCCGGATCCGGCGCCTACGACCAGAACGTCGAAATCGCCGCGTTCCGCCGGAACTGGGTTTTCACCTTTGAGCCGGCATCTTTCCGCCGCCAGAGCGACCGGGTCGTCAGGCGGCACATATCCGGAATCGGTCGTCATCAGAACGGCGTCGCATCTGCCGAAACAACCGCTGATGTCGCGAAGTTCGATCTCCGCAGGGCCCTCGGCGAGCCTGAACGAGCCGACGCGCTCCCAGAGCCAGCCGACGCGGCGGGACACCCCGAGACGGTTCCCGGCCGCGCCTCCGACCGCGATCGTGAACGCTCCGGGAGAATATTCGGGGAGCCAGTCTTTGGTTCTTGCCCATACATGCCATATGCCGGAGCGCGGCACGTCCACCTCCGTGACCGCCGAGCCGACAGGTCTGCCGACTCCGCTTGCGATGAGATAGGCAGACCCCATCTTGTGCGTGAACTGGGTGTCTATGCGCCAGAATCCGTAATCCGCGAACCCCTCGGCCTCGAGGAAAAGAAAACCCGGCACGTGCTCGCGCGCTTTCACCTGCGGCGCACGGTATCTGACCGGCCGGTAGCCGGGACCGGTACTGCCCACGACAGGAACGTTCGGATCCCTCTTCGCTCCGGAAACGCCGAGACACACAAGCGCCAGCACGCCCGACAGAACGATCCTCGACATCATCAATTTTACTTCCGGCGTCATATCTCAACTTTCAGACATATTTTACGATGCTTTTCCGCAGCGCCGTCAGCCGCACGTCCGGGCTTGTGCCCTCCGTACGGCGGGAAAAACGCCACAAACTCCCCTGGACGCACGACAAGCCGCTCTCCAACGGTCTTGAAAAGCACATAATCGTCCTTCACGTTGAACGGCAACGCCAGTTCACGCTCCGAAAGCGTATAAGTGGCAAAAGTTTCCGGACCGGCCAACGGCACATGCACGTCGATGTAACGGCGGTGAGATTCGAACTCCCCTTCGTCGAACGGAGCCAGCCGGGGTTCGGACAGGTACGCAAACACCCGTTCGCCGTCGATTTCCACCTTACCCGGCCGGATTGCGGCAAGGTCCGCAGTGCGCAGAAACGAAAAAGCCTTTTCCAGATTCCTGTTCATGAAGAAAAACCTGTCGGCCTTGTCTATGGACGAGACCAGAAACGGCGGCACGACGTCGAGATTGGACCGCACCATGTCCGGCCCGAGCCGCGACAGAAGCTCGCGCTCCTTTCGGCGGGCGAGAGCCCGGTCTTCGAACGCCCACAGCTCGCACACCGGTTCGGTACGTCCTGCGACATTGTACACTCCCCATATGCCCGCCATGGAAAACACGCGCAAAACCCACCCTGGACAGTGATCGCAGTAAACGCTGCACGCACCCGCATCGGATTCAAGCGCTTTGGAAAGCGAGGGGCAGCGCGTCATGCGCAGATGATAGCAGGAGGAGGTCAGCTCCGCCTCCATCCCGCAGTTTTCTTCGATGCGTATACGCTCCCAGTATTCATAAAGCCCCCGGAGACCGTCTCGCCGGAATGCATCGAGCGTGAAGTTGGCCTGGCGGTCCGCGACACGGGCGTAGTAGCGCTCGAGAGCGGCAGGTCCCTTCCGCTGCAAAAACCTGAAAATCTCATTGTAGAAATAAACGAAATGGTCACTCGGTATCATACCGCACCTCCATCGGTCTTGCGGCTCAGTCTCTGGCGGCAGCCTCCATCCGTCTCTTCAAGCACGAGTTCGAACGGAGACTCCGCCGCCAGCGCCTCGTTCAGCACCCGCGTCGCCCAGCAGACGCGCCTGCCTCCGCTTATACCGCGCTTTTCAAGATGAGCGAGTGCGGGACATCCGTCCACCGACAGAACGGCAGAACCGTCCGAGCCTTCTTCGAGGCGGTATACGCCCCCTTCGCGCTCCAAATAGTAGCGCCACCATTCGACCAGTTCCGAACCGTCCCCGCGAGAGAGTTTTTCACGCATGGTGCGGTACACCTCCCGCGCCGTGACAGACAGCACTTCCCGCGCCGCATCTTCGCCGTAATTGTCCAAAAGATAATTCACTCCGTCAAGTATCGACGCATGAAAATCACGATGCAACTCGCCCTTGCAGGCATAGCGAAGTCCCCGGCCGCCGGAGAGGCATCCGGGGCAGCCGAGCGCAAAGCATCCTCCTGCCAACATACCCAAGGAAAATTCCCGACGGGAAATACCACCTTCAGTCATATCCACCTCCGCAGAATCAGCGCGTTATCCCAAAGCGGCCTTGGTCAGCCTTACAGCCGACTCAAGACTTTCAAGTTCGCCGGACACCGTGAAATCCCAAGGCGCCATGAGAAATCCCTTGAGATGCGACGGCGTCAGATTCGCACGGCAGAACTTCACGAGATTACCGAAGTTCTCGTCACACGCCCAATTTGAACCGCACGGAACCTGATCGAAACCGGCCTTGTCGAGATCGATGAACGACTGCACCCGCTTCCAGTTCACGAGACGGCGGCGTTCCTTTGCGAGCTCCTGCTTTTCGTGCGTCTTCAACTCGGCGATGTCGAACGACCCGTCGTAATACCACACCGACTGCAGAACGCTTTTCGGCATCCGCTTCAGAAACTCGTGCGGTTCGGTCCAGTATTTGTCACTCCATATCCACGCCTTTGATCCGCGCTTTTCCACCGCGTCGACCATCAGGAGAAAATCGTGCCACCAAAGCTCCCCTTGCCGAAGAACCATCATATCGTATCCCTTCACCTCCTGATGACGGGCACCCTCCTCGTCAAAGCCGAGATGAAAAAACCTCGGTCCGTCGAAAAGATCGCACACTTCGTTTATAAGATCGGTGCACACCCGGTAGTATTCCCTGGTGGAGACCATTCGTTCGTATTCTCCCAACCACAGGTCGTGCGTAGTCGAAAAATTGAGTTTCGGTATCGGTTCAAGCCCGAGACCGCGAATACGCTTGAGTTCTTCACGCATTTTTTCCGGCGAAAAGCTACCGGGAACGGCCAGCTCGGGATGGCTCTTGTACCTGATGCCCTCGCCAAGGTCGATTACCAGCACATTGAACCCGGAAGCGGCGATTTTTCCGGTCAGCTTTTCCCAGACCGGATATTCGAATTCCAGGCTCTTCGGAGCCTTTGTCCACATTCTTGTCCCGAGATGCGCCAGATAAGCCTTGATCTGTCCGTTTTTCATCGTTTGTCAACCTTTCTATATTCCACGCCGGCACCGTTGGCGACCGACGCGATTGAAATCATAAGCCTTCCGCCCCAATTCCCAGAATCGGAAGGCACCACGGCAACAAGATTATTGAGACCGTCTTTCAGCGTCACCGGCTTCGAGACGTCAACATCGGCGCCGTTGAGGAGAAACGCACATTTACGCATGAGAACCGGAACGTCGGCGCGAACATCCCACTTTTCGCCGTTACTTTCAACATCGGCATCAAAATCAAACGCGAAGAGGAAAAAGCCGTTTTTCATCGGCTTGAAATCGCATACTGCGCTCACGCTGTACGGCGCGTCATCCTTCTCGCTCTTCGCCTTTCGCCATTTTCCTTCGGCTGCAGCGAGCATATCTCCGACATCATTCATCGCGAACGGCCCTGCGACCCGGCAGCGGTCTCTGGGACAGTTTTGCTCCGCTCCCGGCACGCCGTCCTTGGAGAAGGTCTGCCAAAAGCGCAGCCTCTCGCCTTCCTTCACGGCATCAGTCTGCACCGCGCAGAAAAAGCCGCTGCCGCAACCTTCGTCTTCCGCACGCGCAATCCGCCATTCTTTCACGATCCGCTCGCCGCGCTCCAAACGCCCCGCGAAATGCGTCAACACACCCGGTTCGCAGCACGGCGGCAGCCTCAGCGTCATAACCGTCTCTTCAAGCGCACCTCCGGTGTCGTTGGAAAATTCCACCCGCACAACCCCGCCGTCCGCGGAAAGTCCGCCTTTCAGCAGAACGAATCCTGCCGGCATCCCATGTGCCGCAGGAACCGCAAGCGACAAACTCCGCCCCGCGGCAATATCCCGTCCATCTGCCGTCACCCGAACCGGCAGCTCCGAAAATTCGCACGCCAACGGCACAACCGCACCGACAGCATACGGTTCTGGCCGTTCCACCCGCCATTCAACCTTGCGCCCGTTCACCCGCAAGCGTTCGATTTTCGCGGCGTGAAACTGCACCCTGTGGGCGACATATTCGTTTTCATTACAGCACCATATATCGTTGCGAGCCGTAACCGGACGCAGGATATCGGCCAGCCGGTCCATACCCTCGTCGCTCTGCCAGGAATGGACGCCCAACGTCATGTGCGGTCCACACAAGCTTTTCCCGGAATCGATCCTCGCCTTGGCGACGGCATATCCGGACGCGAACTTACGGGCGTCGGGATTTTTGTCATCGATCGAAAAGGTATTGGAGGAAATCCATCTCTCTGGCGCAAGGCCATAGGTTCTGCACTGCCCCGGGTTGCGCTCGGCCCCTCCCAAAAAGCCGGCATTGGCAAGCGCCCTGCCCGCCCGCACCGCGCATTGCGGATCGGCTCGGGTGGCAATGCTGCTGTAGGGAAGCGCGAAAACCGACACCGCGCTCTGCGAAACCGTTTCGAGCAGGATTCTGTTCTCGAGAACGTCGCGAAACAGGCGCATCGAAGTCTTGCGCGGCAGGTACGAGTGGGTGATGGTATGGGCTCCGATCAAACTGCCGCGGGCGATCACGTTTGAAATCACAGCGGAAAACTCCGCCGACGGGCGGCCGTTGACGTAAAATGTCGACGGCATCCCTATCGCCGAAAGCGTACGCGACATCCGATCATGCCGCATCGACGCGTCGTCCCACCTCGTGGAGAAGGCGTATCGTATACCCTCCGGCATCTCGCAGACCGTCAACGACGCCCGAGATGCGGTCGATTCGTCCGGAAATTCAGCCTCGACGGTCTGAACGAACGTCCGCAGAACCAACGCGGCTATGACGAGCGGTATATCCATTTACCGGACGAATATCACCATGCCGTTGCGCACGACCACAATCCTGCCGTCCTTCACCGACGCGGAGAGTCTTGGATTCACGCTGCCGTTCTCGCTGATCGCCCACCTGGCCACGTTGTCGAATCCGGTGCAGTTCCTGAGCGTGTAATTCATCACCGCCATTTCGGCGCTTTTGGGGAAATCAGTGATTTCCAGCGTTCCGGCGCCGGCAAAGTCCGCACCCTCGATAACGCCGCCCGTTTCCTCGCCATATCCGAATTTCAAGCCGCGGATCCGCGCGTTGCCGCGAAACCTGAGCGTGGCCCCGGCCGCGACCGAATACGACCTGACGTTCTCCATATATCCGCTCCGGTATTTCTCCGGCACCGAAGCGATCAGCTGCCCATCCACTTCTCCGAGCGCATTGGTGTGGACATTATCTGCGCCGCCGACAAATTCGCGATCTGCGATCTCCCACTTTCCGCTCGGCATCTCCACGCGGTCCTCGTCTTCCAATTCATCCCAGTTGACGCCGTCGACGCTCGCGTAAAGCCTGGAACGATAAACGCTCGTCCACCCGGATCCCGAGGTAGCGTAGTCGTAACGCGCCACCGGCAGCGCATCATCGGCAAGCCTCATTACTACAGGCAGCCATGTGGTCTCCTGTTCGGGCACGTGATGCGGAACGTTGCGGACTTTTTCGGCGAATTCCATGTCGGGTTTCGTTCTGTACCAGAAATTCAATGGTGTCGTCGTCATGCCGTCGCAAAGAACGTCTGCCATCCACACATTACCAGCGAATGCAAGTCCATCCTCCTCGACGAATCCATAATCGATTTCTCCCGGTTTCAGATTCGGATAAGCGAGCCTCTTGTACGTCAGCCCGGCATTCTGCCGTCCCCCGTCGGCGGAATAAAGGCCGAATTCACTGCAGGTAACGGCAATCGTATTGCCCGGTTCAGTTCCTTGGGTTTCGAAGTACGTCTCGTATTTGGTGGATTTGATCACCCATTTATACCAGGTGTACATATTTTCCACGACGAGCATACCCTTCTTCACCTCTATGGAACCGCGCAGAGAAACATCGTCTTTGAGTATCCAGGTGCCTTGACCTTCTTTTACGATTGAAAGCGCACCACCCGATTCGTCTTTTGAATCGTTCACGCCGGTCAGCACATTTCTCGCCGCAACGTCATCTCCGTCGAGCGTCAGCGTGCTGGAGGACGCTCCTTTCGTGCAGACATCGGCAAACGTGAAATTGTAGCCGGAAGCATTGGTCAGCCGACCTTTTCCGTTCACCGCCAGCGGACGATCGGTGATGGACGCGTTTTCCGAGCCGCAATATTCGAGGTTGCCTTCGCATCCGTCGCTGCCGTCACCCAAGAGCAGCGCATAGTCCTCCTAATCCGTTTCGGTCAATGCGACCTTCGTGGTTACCTGCCGATAAAGATCCCTCGCCGTACCGAGCGACGATAAGTTGAAGCGCGAGGCGACTCTGTTGAATTTAAGCGTACCTTCCTCAACCGCGATCACGCCGGAGATGGCGTTTGCGCCCGAAAGAAACCATGTTCCCGTTCCGCGCTTGGTCAGATGGAAGCTGTATCCGCCGGTCGGGTAGGCGTTAGTCACGGTGCGGGACACATTCGGAGTGAACACGCATTCCTCGGTATTAGAACCCGTCAGCATAAAACACTTTTGCCCTGGGTTGGTCGGATGCTCCATGATTTTGCCGACATACTTAAATCCGCCGACGGCACCGCCGTCAAGGATAACCTTGCCGGCTCCTGCGTCGTAAAACATTATGATCGTTTTATTGCATTCGTCGACAGGATCTTCCTGCCGTCTGAGCGAGGTAAGCCAGAACCCTTTGCGCGAAGCCATGTTGATGCCGCTTGGCAGCAGTCCGATCGACGAAGGCTCACCCTGCTTGCCGAATTTTCGCACCCCCAGCCGCCCGCCGTCGACAAAGTTGTTGCCGGTGATGTCGAGCGTACCTCTGCCGACGTTGTTCGTGCCGGTAAGATTCAGATAGGTTTTGTCAAGCGGACATATCGACCAGTCCGACGTGCCGGAAAACTCCTGCGGACACTCCGAGGTGCCTCCTTCCGTGTAGACATAACGGTACTTGGCGGAGGCCGGGTCGGACTTCAAAGTTCCGGCACCGGACAAACCGGCGACATAAACGGAATACGACGCGCCGATGTCTCCGTCGTTTGGAGGTATCAAGGTAGCCCCTCCGTTAAGAAAAAGAACGCCGAAAACGTTCCTTTTGCCCGTACCGGGAGCGGTAACCGACTGATTGAACTTCAAGGTTCCTCCCATTATGTCAAAATCCACATCGAAGGCGCTGAAATGCCCGTTGCTTTTGTAGCGGTCCGGATTGCCGCTTAAATAAAGAAGCCCACCGCCCTCCTTGACAACCTTGCTCCGCCTTTCCAGGGACGCGCCAACGCTGTTAATCGTACAGTCAAGCGACACTTCGGCACCTTCGGCGATCGCGAACACTATTCTGGAATCAAGTCCCGGCCGAATGCGGGAAAGCGAATTGATGAGCTCAAGCGAAGATCCCGCCATCACGTTGGAGATGACGACTTCAACACCGTCCGGCACGATCACCGAATCCCTGTCGGCAGACGCGAGCTCCTTCAGCGTCGGGGCCACGCCTCCGGCATAGTTGTCGCCTATGGTCCAGTCGAACACGCCCGACACCCCTTCTTTGAGCGTAAACTCCGCGCCTGCGGCGGAGATCGCCGCTGCCGCAGTCAACGCCCAAACCGCCGCCGCTGCTCCAAGGTTCATTTTTTACCCCCTTTGTTTTTCGGATACTTGATCCGCAGGACAAAATCGACGAGCGCCGGTTTGCCGCCCGCCGGAGCCGTTGCCGGCGCCGTGAACGAAAATTCGTTAACGCCCCTCTTCAGCGCATCCAACGGCACGTTGAACGCAAAAACCCCGTTGGTCGTGTTCGAAGACGAGAATTTCGGCGGAGCGAGCTTTCTGCCGTTTACGGCAAGCGCGGCGTCGGCCGAGGACGTATAATTCACGAGCGCCTGCGCCGTGACGACGGGCGGCGCCGATTTTGCCGCGGGAGAACCGAAGTCGTCGCCGATCGTCATTTCGAACGAATACGACTCACCCGGCGCAAGGTAATGCGGTTTCGCCGGATCAAGAGTCGGCATCGTCGAAAAACGCGCACCGTTGCAGATGAAGGAGTTGGGAGTATAACCGCCGCTCCCGCGCTCAATCGCGAAATAGGACTTGTCGACCCCCTCGGTGGCCAGCGGGTCGATGGACGCGCATGCGGCAAGCGAACCGCCCTGGCAGTTGAAGAAACAGACTCCGTCGGCCCCTTCGGCCATCGCCGCGGCCATGCGGGCGGCGTAGAAGTGGACGCCTTTGCGACCGGGCAGCAGTCCCAGCGGATACAGGCGCTCGTTCCAGCCGATGCGCGATTCGTCGAGCGAGACATAGAACTTCCCGCCGAGGGCATGGACTTTTTCCGCCGTTTTCCGCCAGGGGCTGAACTGCCAATAACCGCCGCCGATGACGATATCGACCGACTTCTGCTCGAGCCACTTCTTGAGATCGACGCCCATGCAAAGATTGTACTCGAACGAATCCGGCACGCGCACGGCGACAAGAATCGGCTTGCCGCGCTTGCGCCCCACCTCCTCCGAGAGAGCGCGCAGCCTGGCCATGAAATCACTCATCAGATCAAGCTGGGCCTGAGTCGCCCGCGACGATTCCTCATCCTCCGCCCAGACCACCGACTTGAATAGCCGGCAATGGCGGAAAAAGTCGTATTCGACGCCGTCGACATCGTACTGCTCGAGGAATTTGCGCATAAAAGAAAGCATATACTCGCGGGTTTTCGGATTCTCGAAATCCACCGAACTCCAACCGCCGCGACGCGGACGTTTTTCCAGCGACCCGATGAGACAGTCGGGATTGTCCTTTTTCCATTGCGGGAAGAGGGGCGAACCGGGAACGACATCGTGGGAATCGTTCATTCTGATGCCGAGAAAAATCTCGCGCTTCTCTCGCCGGCAGAAATTGACGGCCATCTGCAAGGCGTTGAGACCCTTTTCCAGAAACGCGACCGTCCGGTTGGTGGTGTTGCCGTACCGGCAGTAGCCGGTGTAAAGATCTCCGATGCCGGGCACGGTAAAATGGCCGAAACCGGCACACCAGGGGCAGTAAATCATAGTCTCGGCCCGCGTCTTGGCTACATATCCTATGCGCGAGGCGATGAACGCCTCTTCGGTGACCGGACGATCCTTGTCGTAGTAGACTATGTCGTTGCCGTCGTTGTCGGTCATGATGCGGCGCGGTTTGGCCAGCAGCTCCGCGCGTCTGGCCTCGAACTCGGCATCGGACAATTCGTCGCACCCGGCGAACCCGCACAGGCAGACGGAGGCGACAGCGAAAAACATATTGGACTTGTTCATCATTATTCTCCTTCAGACGTTTGCTTTTTTCACGAAGCGAAGCGCGTCAAGCCGCGCATAAAGACCGGCCCGCTCTTCGGCGGTGAGCGGCCAGCCGAGCGGTGAGCGTGCCGAACCGGACTCGAAGCCGACATAGCTCATCATCGCCTTATACCAGGACCCGTTGCCGCTCGGTCCGCTCAACATCACGTCCACGAACCTGACGATATCGTCCTGAACGGCCGCCGCACGCGCGCTATCGCCCCTGGCCACGGATGAGCACAGGTCGACGAAATGGCGGGGAATCATGTTCTGCGAAGTTCCGATGCAGCCGCAGAACACGTCCTTGAGCGAGAGCGCTGATAGGACCTGTTCGTCCGCTCCGGACAGAAACACGACATCCTTTTTTACGCGGTGCCGCAGGCGGGCGATATCCCATACATCGTGTCCGGTGTACTTCATCCCCTTGATGTTCTCGAGGTCGAATATCTTCGCGTCGCGGTCCGGAACGACGCCGGTGTTTAGCGCGTATATCATGAAAGGCAGATCGGTTTCGCTCGACAGGCGCTTGTAATAATCGTAGGTCCCGTGAAAGTTCCTGCCGAAAAACACCGGTCCTATAGCGCTGAGCCAATCCACGCCGGCATCGGCGGCATTGCGCAGATTGACGAGCGACTCGTCGGTGCCGACGGCGCCGATATGCGCGATGATCTTCACCCGCCCCTTCGCCGTCCTGACCACGCGGCGAATGACCCTGGCCCGTTCTTCGGGGCTCATAAGCATGCCTTCTCCGGTGGATCCGGTAAGATAGAAACCCTTAAGCCCGCTCGATATTCCGAATTCGACGATTCGCTCGATCATCTCCTCGTCGATGGTGTTGTCGGGCCTGAAAGGCGTGATCATCGCGGAAAAAGCGCCTCCCATCCCGGCAAACTCCGCGCCCGGAGGAACCGGCAGGTCTCCGGACGGCTCCGCCGCACGCGCCGTCGCCCCCGCCGCGGCGATCGCACCGGCTCCGAAGACCCCCTTGAGAAAACATCTTCTGTCAGTATTCATTCAAGCTCCTTTCACGGGCTTCAGCGCCCGACACATCCCTCGTATCGACGCTTTAAGTATAACACCAACCGAAGACAAGAAGGTTCCAAAAATCACAACTGCAATTTTCGCAACCGCTGAAATTCGCGCGGAGCCACTCCGACCATCTGACGGAAATACACCGAAAATCTTTTGGGGGAGGTGAAACCGACCTTGTCGGAAACGACCGACACCGGCTCTCCGGCAGCGAGAAGTTTTTTCGAAATTTCGATCCTCACCGACAGCAGGAACGCGTGCGGAGAGTATCCAGTCTGACGCTTGAAGGCCGTTATCAGACCGGTCGGAGACATCATGATGCTGGACGCGATTCGCGCAATGGCGTAATCGCGCTCCGGATGCTCGCGCATCTCCTTCACGAGATCGCCTACGGCGCTGCGCTGCGGCATCACCGGATTGGAACCACCGCAGGAAAACAGGGCAAGCATCAGATCGAACACTGCGGCGCGGAGACGGAACTTCCGCTCCGGCGTTCCGCTCGGAACATCGTTGTAGGCGTCGATCAGAGCCCGGAACGCGCGCTTGAGGGAATCGGCGCCTTTGAACACGCGGCCCGGCAGCGACAGCAGGCGACCGACGATCCAATCGCTTTCATCCGCAGGGAGCCCCATGAGCGTTCCCCTCTTCGGAAGCCTGATGCGTATCCACAGCATGCGCAGACCGCGATGATAGGTTTTTATCCGGTGGGGTTTTCCCGGCAATAAGGCGATAACCATTCCGGCCCGGAGATTGTAGCTGCCGTCCGGAGTTTCATAAATACAGTCCCCGCGGGTGCAGAACAGAAATTCCACGCATTCGGCGTGCTCGTGATAATCCTGCAAAAAACACGACACCCTGAAATTGCAGAATCCGAACGATGGAACGTCGTTGATCCCGTCCTCGGTCAGCGAAGCCTGCCAACCGTTTACCGTTTCGCTATATGAACCGCCTCTCACACCGAAATTTTATCATAAAAGAGACGCCAAAGCCAAATCGCGGCGCCGCTTAGCGCTCGGCCGCTGCGGCGACACGGTACGGTGCGCACGCCGGATCGAACGGCGGCGGCACCGTCCAGCGGTTCTCGCTTTTGAGCGAATGTATCAGTGAATTATCCATTGCGCTACGGGATGAGTGCGCTTTGCCCTTCCCAATCCGCTTACGCTACCAGTTCTCTGCACATTAGCAATATTCCGCACTTGATTCTCACCGCGACCGGTTACCTTCGGATTTTGCAAAATGCGGTGGTAACTTCTCCCTCCTTCTTTTTTAACATTTTCTGAACCGCAAGTTTTACACCTGCTGTTTCCGCAGGGGTTTTCCCCGGTGTACGCAAAAAGTCAGTTAAAAATGCTCTGGCAGGCAATATATCATGCAGAAAAAGCGTATAAGCGAATGCC
>JAFVZE010000017.1 GCA_017508315.1 Kiritimatiellia bacterium
CATTTGAGCTTCGCCGGATGATACTGGTGCGCCTCCGCCTCGGAGTGGAAACCGATGCGCGAATCGTCTTCGGCGATCGGCAGGATCTTGCGCGTAAGCTCCTCCTCGCGCGTCACCGCATCATCCATCCGCCTGAGCGCGACGAGCGCAGACTTGCGGTCGCCCATGACGCGGCTCGCGTAAAGCGCCTTGGCGCGATCGAGGTAGAAGCCCAAGATGTTGCTTCCGCTCAAGAACTGGTATTCGAGCGCCTTCATGACCCCGATGTCGCGCAAACGCTCCTTGTCGCCGCTCCATTTCACAGCAAGCTCGTCAAGAACATCCTCGCCCGCGGCGTTATGGACGCGCACGCCCCTGGCCATACGCGAACCGAGCAGCACAGCCTCTTCGATGGTGTGGTTCTCCAGACATTCGCCGATCGTGTCTCCGCTCGGCGGATCCTCAGGTTTCCACGTGCGCCCGAGCGGCCTGAGCTCCACATCCGCAAGCAGCGGCCAGGCGAGACCGGCGTGGAACGGACCGTAATACTGCATATCGTTGGAAAGCGGATATTCGGCGTAGGCGTCGGAGAACTTCTTCCAGACTTCGGCGACCTTGTCCGCGTCGTCCTTCCACATCGGACGGGCGAGCCTGCGCAGGAACGTTTCCTCGTCGTCGGTGAAATCGTCGAACGAAAGTTCACCGGCGGCCTTGTTCATGACGCCGGGATAGTTGCCGAAATACCAGCACTGGAGCACGGTCGAAACGCCCATCTCGCGCATCGACTTGTACTTGCGGTACAGAAGCCCCGGCACCGGCACGAAAGGAACCGTCGCCACTTCGTGCGAATTGCCGACCTGGATTTTCGCACCGATCTGCGCACCGGAGATTTTTCCCGCCTCGGCGAACGCCTTAAAACCTTCGGCGGGGCCCACATAGGAGAGCCAGTAGTCGCCGCCGTTGCGGAAGCGCCCGAGCTGATCCTTGATCGCGCCCGACTCGAAGTTGAAGGCCGCCACTACCCCTTCCGGAACGTGGCGGGCTACTTCGGCGACCCACGGGGCGCGCTCTGGACGCACATGCGGCTGATACAGCCAGCTTATGTATTCGGCTTTCGAGCCCGCCGCACGAATGCCGCGCACGATCGCCTCCGCCGTATTCTTGTGGATCTGCCAGGGCTCGAGCTTGTCGCATCTCGGACAGGAATGGCTGCGCTTGCCGTCCACCGGCGAGACGGTCGAAAGACACGTCGTCGGACGCTCGCCGTGGCTGATCATCATGATTCCGCCGAGACGCGGCACCTGGGTGAAGATGTCCTTCACCGACTCTTCGATGTACTGCTGCACATCCTTGCGGGAGGTGCACATGACATGGTTGTTGAAGAACTCGGGACGGGACTTGGCCACGGGGTTCTTGCCGTGGATCGTGTTGGATCTCGGCTCGATGCAGAATATCCAGGTCTTTATCCCGTATTCAAGGCAACGATCGACCGTCTTGCGCAGTTTTGCTATGCGCTTGGGAGCGTCAGGCGAACGCGTGGTGAACGACGTCTCGGCGAGATCCTGCCATTCGACCGTAAGCCACAGGCCGTTTATGCCTTCGCGGGCGAGCCGCTCGAGATACGCCCTCGGATAGTAGTCGATATCGTCCATGAGCTCGTCGTGGTTGAGCGGCGGACGCTTGATCGGACCGAAGAAGCAGCGAGCGATGCGGTTCTTCACCCACGGCTTGCGCACGCAGCTCTTGAGATCCCCGGCGCGGACGCGGTCCTGATAGTAGTAGACGGCGCGGCGAAGCCCCTCGTCGTCCTCGGTCGTGATCGTCACCTTGCCGTCCGCGGCGACGTCAATGCGGTAGCTTTCAAAGCCGTCCACCTTGCCGCGCACGAACCTGACGTCGTTCGTCGGCACCGGCTCGAGCCGTTCGGGTTCGGCAAGCTCCTTGCGGAAGGTCCAGGACTCTATTCCGGGGTACGGTGGCACATCAGCCGCGAATGCCGCGCCCAAAACGCCGAACGCCGATACCGCAATCATCACTTTCGTCATTTTCATTCTCCTTTAGAAACGTCAGATCCGTCAGTCGGCCGCATCGCCGCTTCCGCCGTCCGGGATTTTCCCTTCAACCAGATCGGCAAGCCTCCGCGCGGCGTCGCCCGCTGCCATCCGCCCCATTCTCTCCCCCATCCGCGCGAGCCGTTCGGGATGGTCGTAGCGGTTGAGAAGATAACGGCACAGCTGTCTCGGCGTAAGCTTCGACTGCACCCCCTCGTCGGCGGCTCCGGCAAGCGCGAAAGCCTCGGCGTTGTAATGCTGGTGGTTGCGCATCGCCGAAGGAAGCGGAATCAACAGCGCCGGCTTGGCGCAGGCGGCGAGTTCGAAACAGGTTGAAGCGCCGGCGCGCGCGACCACGATATCGGCGGAAGCGAACGCATCGGCCATCTCACGCTCGAAGGCGTGAACCCGGCTCGGCATCGACGCGTGCGCATAAGCCCCCATGACCGGACCTTCGTCCTTCACCCCCGTTTGGTGGATCACGTAAAGCGGACGTCCGGGACGCTCCCGGCGGTCAAGTTCGTTTTTCATCATCGCGAGCGCGGAAGTCATGAGTTCGTTGACCGCATGCGCCCCCTGCGAGCCGCCGGTCACGAAAACCACAAAGGCGTTCGCCGGAATGAAACCGAAGCGCTTTCCGCAGGAAATCCCCGCGCGAACCGGAAGCCCGGTCTTGACCGTTTTGACGTCGCGCAGGTATCCTGAAGTGACGTCGAAACTGATCGCCACGGCATCGGCGAAACGCGACAGGAGTTCCACCGCCCTTCCCGGCACCGTGTTGGCCTCGTGCAGATACACCGCAACCCCGCCGCTCTTCGCCGCCATCACCGGAGGTAGCGAGGAATAACTGCCCATCGCCAGAAGCGCGTCGGGGGCGAAGCGCTTCATCTCTCGGCGGCAGCGGAACACGGAACAGACGATGGCGAAAACATTCCGCAGCGAAAACTGCCTCGCGCCGGTCGAGAAAACCGTTCCCGTCCAGTTCCGGAGCACTCCTGACTCGACATCGCGCCCCGACGCCCAGATGGCGACTTCGTGTCCGCGGTTCCGAAGCTCCTGCGCCACCGCAAGTCCGGGAAACGCGTGACCGCCGGTCCCGCCGCATGCAACCACAATTCTCATCACCAGTCTCTTTCGTTGGGCGGCAGCGGCGCTTTGCGCATTCTCGCCTTCTTTTCCGCCTCGTGCTCATCATTGCGCTCCTGCGCCTTTTTCAAAACCGCCTCCAGCTCCTGATCCTTTTCGTCCTGCCGCCCGTTTTCTCCGGCAGACTCTTCCTTTTCGTCTTCTTTTTCGTCTTGTCCGCCGTTCTGCCGATCCTGCCGCTCATCTTTCGACCGGTCGTTCCCGTTCTGATCCTGATTGTCTTTGTCGTTTTTGCCGCTCTGCGGCTGCGGAGGGGTCTGTCCCCGTCCTCCGCCGTCATTGTCCTTCGGCATCAGTTCACGGATCCGGCGCAGCAGTTCCAGCGATTTCTCCTGCTTCGGCGGCAGACTCTTCTGACAGCATTCGATCTGGAGTTTTTCGAGTTCGTTCGCCAGCGCGGAGATTTTCGCCTGGGCTTCGGCCGTGAAAGGCGGCTTGTTGGTGTCAGCCTGCGCCTGCCGCTCGTAAGCCTGCGCCCATGCCGGGAACTTCGCCCTGAACGAGCGGGTGTAATCGAGCGCATCCTGCTGCCATGAGCGGTTGTTGAACGCCTCCACGTCCATCCAGGCGTTCGACTGGCACAGAATGCCTTCATCCGCCGCCGCCGGAGGCATCACCGTCAGTTTCAGAAATCTCGTGAAATCGTGTTCGACATCGGAAAGCGTCGCATAGGCCGCGCCATCGAGATCGGAAAGCTCTTTCGCGCCTTTTTTCGTCTTGGCCTGCGCAGACTCGATCTGGAGCATTATGGTCGAGGCCTGTTCCTCGTTGGTGACCGACTGGGCGATCGCCTGCCGCACGGGTATCCACACGTCCGCGAGCGACTCGGCGCGTTTGGAAAGCGCATCCGACATCGCCACCGCCCTCTCCGCCGCGTTGGTTCGGTAGGTTCCAGCCTCGGCCATCAGCAGACGCGCATCCTTCGTCGCGTCCAGCAGCATCGACCCGGGATCTTTGCCCTGCGCGGCCTTGAGCACGCCTTCAACGCGCTTAGCCTCGCGATACTGCAGAAGCCCGTCGCTCGCCCGGGTGAAATTGCGCCGAAGCCGCCCGTCGGCGGGATTGGCGCGCAGGGCGATCTGCGCGGCGGAAGCCGCCTCTTCACGGTTGCCACGTTCGTGCTCGAGTTTTGCGACCAGTTCGGCGGCGCGTGCGCCGTGGGTTCGGGAAAGCATCAGCGGACGCAGCAGCTTCAGGGCGTTGGTGACATCGCCGCCGCGGTAACCGTCAACTCCGGAGTTCCAGACCTCCGCGTCCGACAGGGGAGACGGAGCGTCCGGGGCCGCGAAAAGCGGCGGACAGGCAGACGCCAGAACGAACCCGGCGGCAAACAATACTCCGCTGATCGTCCTCGTCAACGTCAAGACTCCATTTCCAGCCTGATCGCCCTTGCCGCGGCAACCGGATCCGCCGCCGCGAGAATCGGACGCCCGACCACGAGATGGGTCGCGCCGTCGCGCACGGCGTCGGCCGGGGTGGCGACACGCTTCTGATCTCCGACCGCCGCACCCGCGGGACGCACGCCGGGAGTGATGAAAAGCGTCCCCGCCGGAAGCGAAGAGGAAAGCGAACCGACTTCCTTCGGACTGCACACGAGACCGTGCGCGCCGTTTTCAACGGCGAAACGCGCCATTGCGGCAACCTGATCGGCGGGAGTGCGGCCCATGACGCCGACATCCTCGAGATCCCCCTGATCGAGACTCGTCAGCACCGTAACGGCCAGAATCTTAGGCCCGCCCTCTCCGAATTCGGCCGCGGCGTCAGCCGCCGCCCTGATCATCGCTTTGCCGCCGACGGAGTGGATGGTCATGAGATCGACTCCCAGCGCACCGCCGGACTTCACCGCCCGCTCCACCGTGCGCGGGATGTCGTGGAATTTCAGATCGAGAAAAACGCGCTTGCCCAGATCTTTGACGGCCTTGACGACATCCGGACCTTCGGCGGTGAAAAGTTCGAGACCGATTTTGTAAAACCCGACGGAATCGCCGATAGCCTTCACTTTTTCCACGGCTTCGGCGCGATTGTTCACATCGAGAGCGACGATTAGTTCTGCCATTTCCAACCTCTTGTTTATTGCTGTTCTTAAGGCCGACATTGCACTTAACCCCTCATAAATGCAATGCGCCAATTATACCAATTTCACCGCCGCCTTTTCAACGGATCAATTCAAAATGTCG
>JAFVZE010000018.1 GCA_017508315.1 Kiritimatiellia bacterium
TCGATGGCGCGGCCAATCTGAAGATTGCCGCGCCATCCGGAGGACGCGCAAATCGCCCATATCAAAATGTGCGTACCGTTGCCCGAACCGAAGACGTCACATTGACAAGGCACGGCTTAAGCATCAACAGAAAAATCCAACACCGGTATCACCGTGCAACAGTTGCACATTCGAGTAACCGATTACGCGGGGATTTTACTCGCGCTTGCACGGCGTGCGCGGTTGTGATATGATAATCCGCATGAACAAAGTATTGAAAATCGTTTTCGCGGCGGCGTTTGCGCTGATGGGCGTCGACGCGGTTTGCGAACAGGCAAAGACAAGAAAGATAACGCTTGCCATACTCGGCGATTCGCTGACCAACTGCCGGTATCAGGATCGTCTTATGCGCAGAATGCGCGAAGCCGGCTATACCGGCTACACGCCGGTCGGTACGCACACGGGTTTCAGCGCGTCGGACGAGAAGCGCGCGGACGAGGCCGCGCACGACGGATTCGGCGGCTTCACCTACGGGGATTTCCTCCGCCGCTTTCAGTTCGCCGAAGACGAACTGATGAATGTTCAGAAGGAGGCGGAATACGAGCAGATGAAACGCCTCGGAGTAGCCAAAGTCGAGAAAAAGGACTGGCGCCGGGTATTGCTCAAAAGCCCGCTCGTGCGGTTCAGCAACGGGAAAAAGACCGTGGACGTGCAGGCCTGGCTCGACAATATCAACGGCGGAAAGGCCCCCGATTTCATTCTCATCCAGCTCGGTAACAACGGTATTTGCTCCATGACGGGCGATATTGACGGGCGTGTTCGCGGCGGCCAGCTCAAAGATGCGGCGGAATTGCTCGCCAGACTCCGCGAAAAATGTCCTGACGCGGTATACGGATTCGTCTCCCCGTTTCCGGGCAGCGACAAGGAGGAAGATTTCGCGCGCAACTACAAAGGCACCATCACCCGCGACGGAGCGCGCAAATCGCTGAGCCGGTTCCGCGAACTGCTGCGGATGTGGGTGGAGAGCAAAAACGATCCCAAAGTGCGGTTCATCGATCTTTGGGACAAGGTCGATCCCGCGCGGGATTACGAGAATGCGCTTCATTTCAACAGCCGCGGAGCCGAGCATGTGGGGGATGCGCTTTTCGACTGGCTGTCTGCCGCGGTGAAATGACCGATTTGCGTCCCGGCGCTTCGGGAATCCGGCACTTTCATGAGAAAATGCCCGTTGAAGAAAATCCGGCGGGTCATGTTCGTTTTATTTGGTATAATATCGGGAAATTCCCAAACCAAAGGAGTGAATCATGGTAAACCGCATCATTCTCAACGAAACCTCCTATCACGGCGCCGGCGCCGTAAAGTCCATCACGGCGGAACTCTCCGCGCGCGGGCTCAAGAAGCCGATCGTCTTTTCCGATCCCGATCTCGTCAAGTTCGGCGTCACCAAAAAAGTGACCGACCTTTTGGACAAGGCCAAGGTCAAATACGCGCTTTTCACCGACATTAAGCCCAATCCGACGATCGCCAACGTGAAGAACGGCGTCAAGGCGGCGAAGACGGCGAAGGCCGACTCCATCATCGCCATCGGCGGCGGCTCGTCGATGGATACGGCCAAGGCCGTGGGCATCATCCTCACCAACCCGAAGTTCGCCGACGTGCGCTCGCTCGAAGGCGTCGCCCCCACGAAAAATCCGTCCGCGCCGATTCTCGCCGTCCCGACCACCGCCGGCACCGCGGCGGAAGTGACGATCAACTACGTCATCACCGACGTCGAGAAACACCGCAAGTTCGTCTGCGTCGATCCGCACGACATTCCGGTCGTCGCGTTCGTCGACCCCGAGATGATGTCCACCATGCCCAAGGGTCTTACCGCCTTCACCGGCATGGACGCGCTCACCCACGCGATCGAAGGCTACATCACCAAGGCGGCGTGTCCGATCACCGATATGCTCCATCTTGAGGCGATCCGCCTTATCGCATCGTCGCTCAGAGACGCCGTCGCCGGCAAGCCTTCGGGCCGTGAGGGGATGGCGCTGGGGCAGTACATCGCCGGCATGGGCTTTTCCAACGTCGGGCTCGGCATCGACCACTCGATGGCTCACGGACTTTCCGCGCTCTACGATATGCCCCACGGCAAGGCCTGCGCGATCCTTCTCCCGACGGCGATGAAGTTCAACGCCCCGAAGAGCGGCGATAAATACCGCAAGATCGCCGTTGCCATGGGCGTGAAGGGCGTCGAGAAGATGACGCTCGCCGAAGCGCGCAAGGCGGCGATCGCCGCGGTCGAGAAACTTTCGAAGGATGTCGGAATCCCCGCCGATCTCAAGGGCGTTCTCAAGAAGGAGGACATCAGGTTTCTCGCCGAGTCGGCCTATGCCGACGCCTGCCGTCCCGGCAATCCGCGAGAGGTCACGGTCAAGGATATCGAAAAACTCTACAAATCGCTTGTTTAATTAAAATGAAAAAACTCTATCTCATTCCTGTTCTGGCGCTCGCCGGCTGCGCTTCTCTGAAGGAGCCTGCCTACGACACTCTCATCTCGCACCGCGGCGAGTCCAAGGACGCGCCCGAAAATACGATGGCGGCGTTCAGAACCGCCGTCGAGCGCGGCTTCGGCTTCGAGTGCGACGTGTATCTCTCCAAGGACAAGGAACTTTTCACGTTCCATGACGTCAACCTTTCGCGCACCACCGGCGGCGTACACAAGGAACGCTGCACCGAGGCTTCATGGAAGGACACGCTTTCGAAGGTGAATGTCGGAGGCTGGGGCAGATGGAAAGGCTCGAAGTTCGATCCGTCGCGTCCGGCGCTTCTGTCGGAAGTGCTCGCGCTCGCCCGTGACGGACGGTACATCTACGTCGAGATCAAAGACAACGAGCCGTCCTGGGCACCGTACATCAAAGCCGAGATCGAAAAGGCGAAAAACGTCAATCCCGGAAACGTGCTCTTCATCACCTTCGGGCAGCGCATTGCCGCCGCGCTCAAGCGCGAGATGCCCGAATATCGCACGTACTGGCTCACCGGCTGCCGCAGGTGGACTCCCGGAGTCGCCGACCGCGGGAAATGGCCGGTCGTCACCGCCGAGGAGGTCGTGGCGACTTTGCGCAGGCTCGGGGTCGACGGCGTCGATATCAGATTCGACCCCTCGATCATCGATGCCGAATACGTGAACAAGGTCAAAGCGGCCGGATTCTCGTTCCACGTCTGGACCGTCGATGACATAGAAACGGCAAAGGCGGCGTTCGCCGTCGGAGCCGATACGCTTACGACCAACAGGGCCAAGGGACTCTTAGAGGAATACAACCAAAAGAAGGATTGAAGAAAGTGGGCAAGGGCGAAAACGATGTAATCGTGATCGGCGCCGGCGTCGTCGGCGCCATGGTCGCGCGGGAACTTTCGCGTTATGATCTGAAGGTTCTGGTGCTGGAGGCGGGAAGCGATGTCGCCGAGGGAGCTTCCAAGGCCAATTCGGCGATCGTTCATGCCGGTTTTGACGCCAAGCCCGGCACCAGTAAGGCGAAGTTCAACGTTTGGGGAAACAGGCTTTTCGAGAACGTCTGCAAGGAATTGAACGTTCCTTTCAAGCGCAACGGGTCGCTGGTGCTGGCGTTCGGAGCCGAGGACGAAAAGTCGCTCGCCGATCTCAAGGCCCGCGCCGAGACGAACGGCGTGCCGGTCGAAATAATCGGCAAAGACGAACTCAAACGCCGCGAGCCGAATGTTTCCGATCTTGCGACCGCGGCGCTGTGGGCTCCGACCGGCGGCATCTGCTGCCCTTACGAGCTTTCCTTCCGCGCATGCGAGAACGCCGCGGCCAACGGAGTGGAGTTCGCTTTCGACGCCAAGGTCACGGCGATCGGGCCGGGCTGGACGGTGAAGTGCGAGGACGGCCGCGAATTTTCCGCCAAGGCCGTAGTCAACTGCGCCGGCTGCCGCTCCGACGAGCTCAACAATCTCGTAAGCTCCGTGAAATATTCCATCGAAGCGCGCCGCGGCGAATACCTGATGCTTGACCGCGACGAGGAACACAGCTTTTCGGCGACGATGTTCCAGGTGCCCGGTCCCATGGGCAAGGGCATCCTGATTTCGCCCACGGTCGACGGCACGGTCATCGTGGGGCCCACCGCCGAGGACATAGACGACAAGGACGACAAGGCGACCACCTATCTCGGACTGGAGAAAGTGAAGGAAGGGGCTTTGCGCACCTGGCCGAAACTTCCGCTCAACAAAGTGATCACCGAATTCTCCGGACTCCGCGCCCATGAAACGACGGTCGGGGATTTCATTCTCGGCGAAGCGCCCGATGCGCCGGGATTCTTCAACGCTCTCGGCGTCGAGTCGCCCGGGCTTACGAGCGCGCCGGCGATCGGTCTCTGGCTGGCCGAGCGCGTCGCGGAGAAGCTCGGCCGCGACAGGAAGCCGGCCACCGAAATTTCGCACGACGTGAGCTCCTGGCCGGTAACCCGCGAAATGTCCAAGCGCGATCTTGCCGAGCTCATCAAGCGCGAGCCGAGTTTCGGCCGAGTCATCTGCCGCTGCGAAGAGATCACGGAAGGGGAAATCCGCGCCGCGATCCGCGCCCGCGTCGGCGCGAGAACGCTCGACGGCATCAAGCGCCGCACGCGCTCGGGCATGGGACGCTGCCAGGGCGGGTTCTGCACGCCGAAACTCATCGAGATTCTCGGCGAAGAACTGGGGCTGCCGCCGCAGGCGTTTCTCGCTTCGCGCAAGAAAGCGCCCAAGGCTCTCGTTACGCGCGCCGCCGCTTCCGATGCGGACGCGGTCTACGATGTGACCGTCATCGGCGCGGGGCCCGCGGGGCTCGCCGCCGCCTGCGCGGCGAGGGAAGCGGGAGCCGAGCGGGTGCTCGTCATCGAGCGCGACGATGCGCCCGGCGGAATTCTCCAGCAGTGCATCCACAACGGTTTCGGGCTGCACCGTTTCAAGGAAGAGCTTACGGGACCGGAATATGCGCAGCGTTTTGTCGACAAGGCGGAGGAAGCGGGGGTTCAGGTCCGCTGCGGAACGATGGTCGTCGAAATAGTTCCCGCCAAGGATGGGGAGCGTCTTTCGACGGTCACCACCATGTCGCGCCGCTACGGGCTTGAGGAGCTGAAGACGAAATCGGTCGTGCTGGCCATGGGCTGCCGCGAGCGTCCGCGCGGAGCGCTGATGACGCCCGGAACGCGCCCGGCCGGCGTTTACACCGCCGGAACCGTGCAGCGGCTCGTCAACATGGACGGCATCATGCCCGGCAAGCGGGTCGTGATTCTCGGATCGGGAGATATCGGGCTTATCATGGCGCGGCGTCTTACGTTCCAGGGCGCCAAGGTGCTCGCCTGCGTGGAGATCATGCAGAAATCGTCCGGACTCATGCGCAACGTCGTGCAGTGTCTGAACGACTTTGACATCCCTCTGCTTCTCCGCCACACCGTGATCGACGTCGAAGGCCGCGAGCATGTGACCGGTGTCAAAGTGGCCAAGGTGGACGAGGATCTTAAACCCATTCCCGGCACCGAAATCCATTTCGACTGCGATACTCTGCTACTGTCTTGCGGACTTATCCCAGAGAACGAACTTTCGAAGGGCGCGGGAGTGGAGATGGATCCGAAGACGCGCGGACCGAAGGTCGACGCCGATATGGCCACGAGCGTGCCCGGCATATTCGCAGGCGGCAACGTGGTCAGGGTCTACGACCTTGTCGACTGGGTATCGAGAGACAGCGAAATCGCCGGCAGGAGCGCCGCCGAATACGCGAAAGGAATTTCCGCATGAAACTTATCTGCATCAACTGTCCGCGCGGGTGCGAACTTTCCGTCACGGAGACGGACGGCGGAATCTCCGTCGAGGGCCATGCCTGCCCGCGGGGAGAGACATACGGACGCGATGAATATTCCGTGCCGGTCAGAATGGTCACCGGACTTGTAAAGGTCGCGGGCGCTCGCCGTCCGCTTCCGGTCAAAACGCGCCAGCCGGTTCCCAAGGGGAAAATATACGAGATCACCAATCTGCTCGCGAACACCACCGTGCTGCCGCCGAAGAGCATCGGAGACGTCATAATCGACAATGTCTGCGGAACCGGCGTCGATATCGTCGCGACCGCGAATTACAGCTGATTTGCGTAATCGGGATATTTCCAGCGTTGCTTTGCAGAACGGTAGAACACGGGAACAGGTACTCTGATGCCGCAGATCATTTCAGCATGATCGTGCTCACGGACTTGGGAGGCAGCTGGAAGGAGACGAATTCGCCGTTCAATTTGACCTGAAGCTGCAGTTTGCGGCTCTTGCCGCCGTTGGCGTTGGTGGCGACGATCACATGGGCGCCGTCCGGATTGCGGAAGGCGATTATGTGGCGGTCGTGCGCGGGGACAGACCCCGGATGCGCGGCGAGTTTCGAATATCCGCAGTCGAGAACTTTGGCGCCGCGCTCGACGTAAGGGCCCAGGTGGCGGAAGTAGTCCCACTGGGCGCTGGGGGTGAACTTTCCGGTTTCGGAATGGATTTCGATGAAGCCGGCGCAGTTGAAGCCGCGCGATACGTTGGGCAGCCCCTGTTCGTCGAGCGCCAGACACCAGCTGGTGAACGCCGAGCAGCCGGCGTTGATGAACGAGGTCACTTTCGCGCCCCACCAGGTGATCGTCCGCGAACCGTCGAGGTGCGGACCCTGTTCGGTGTGGTACATTTTAAGGTTAGGGTGTTTTTCGCGGATCATCGGCAGGAACTGCAGCGGATTGCCGCCGTATGAATGAAACGCGACGCCGCCGGCGTTTTTGCGCACGTTTTCGTCGGAAAGTTCCCAGAGTACCTGCCGCCATTCGTCCGGCTCGCTGTCGTGCAGCCAGATCTCCGTCTTGAGACCGGCCGCCTTGAGGCGCGGAGGCATGAGTTTTCCGGCGAAAATCATTTCTTCGTTCGGTCCCCACTTGCATTCGGGGCTTTCTCCGTTCTGGTCGGAGTAAGGTTCGTTCTGCGCGGAGATGGCGCTCACTTCGATGCCTTCTGCGGCGTATGCCTGAAGAAATCTGACGTAATAGTCGCAGAACACCGGAAGCTTCTCGATGTCGATCCAGCCGCCGCAGAGTTCGCGCCCGAGTTTCATCCACGCCGGCGGCGTCCACACCGAGGCGAAGAAGTATAGTTCAGGGCAGATTTTCTGCGATTCTCTGATGACCGGAAGCACGTATTTCCGGTCGTGGTCGATCGAGAAGTGCTTGAGTTCCATGTCGTTCGGAACGTCGTCGTAGGTGTAGATATGGGCGGAGTAGTCGCTGCAGCCGACATGGATGCGACCCATCGTGACTCCTGCGCCTTTTTTTGAAAACACCATCTCCAGAAATTCACGTCGGCGCCCGGGCGTGAGTTCGGAGACGAGTTTGCAGCTCGCCTCGGCGAACGAAACTCCGAGCCCCCGGAATTCGTGCGACACCTTTGCCGCGTCGAGATCGAGAACCGGAACCGCGACCGCCCGGTGGGGCGAAAAGGGAACGAGGTTTTTTATCTCCCGCATCGGTCGGGTTTCGGTCGTCTGCAGCATCTTGATTTCAACTGCCTGCAGGTGAAAGGCGCCGGCCGCCGCGAGCGCCGTGATCAATAAAGTCTTGATGTTCATTTTCGCTGTTGTCTGGTATCTGGATTAGAGTGTGACGGTTTTGCTCATGATGGCACGACCGGCATTGCCGAAGCAGTCGAAAGGCACGACCGAGAAGCGTATCTTCCCGGCTGAGGGGAGACGAGAGCGGAGGAAGGAGACGGTGTAGCGCTTCTCCCGCGACCCGACCGGCAGATGGAAATCTTCGGCGAGAATGCGCTTTTTCGCCACCGCGGCGCCGTCTTCGCGCTCCGCCGTGACTTCGTAGCGCCAGGCGATGGTTTTGAATGTCCGCTTGACGGCCGGGAAGACGATGTTGACCGCCGGCAGTTTCGCCTTTTCCTGTTCATCCTTGCCGGCCTTGGGCGGCAGTTTCCTCTTTGCGTTGCGGGTGAATGCCGCGCCGAGGTCCGCGGTGACGATCGCCGCGGGGTCGAACTGCGGGGCGACGGATTTTACGGCGCGGGCCGCGAATGCGAAGGGTTTGCTTTCCGCGCAGGGATGCGGCATGACCCAATCGGGCCCGAGGTCGGCGTCGTGCCGGAAGTCGCGGCGGCGGAATACGGTGCAGTCGTCGCAGACGCTTACGAGCAGGCCGTTGCGGGCGTTGGAGCGGCGGCCGCGCTCCATGGTCTTCTCGCCGTCCTTTTCTTTCCCGCCGCCGGTATTTTCATAGCCTTCGCCGGGGAATTCTTCGTCCGGCGTTCCCGCATAGCGCAATGAGCCGGTGCCGAGGGAAGTGAACGTCCCCTGCCAGATCGTGCGTTCGTCGACGAGCGAATAATGGGAGTGCCCGGAGAAGGCGACGGCGTTGGGGAACGCCGAAAGCGTCTTTGTCGAGATGCCGTTGTCGCGTCCCCACGCCCAGGAACCGTAGCAGGTGTCCTTCGGATGCGGGTGCTGGAAATAGAAGAACGGGCGGTCGTCGGCGAGCTTCCCGCCGTTGGCTTTGAACCAGGGTTCGATCGCGTGCATGCCGTTCCAGTCGGCGCCGGCGTTGCCGTCCCAGTGTGCGCCGACGAAATCGTAGCCCTTGACGTTTTTGCGGTAGACGGGGGTATATTCCTCATGGAAAAGACGTTCCCAGGTCTTTTTCGTTCCAAAATCGGCGATCCAGTCGTCGCGCAGATCGGCGGACTTCCGTCCGAAGACCTGATAGCCGTAGCGGTATCCTTCCCAGTCGTGGTTGCCGTAGATGAAAAGCCGTTCGACTTTGCGTCCGTCGAGAACGGAGCGGTCGCCGGGGAACACCTTGAACCAGGCGTCGGCGAAAACCTGAAGTTCGGAAACGAGCCCGGCGTCGGCGATGTCGCCCGCGACCATCACGGCGTCGACGCCCTGCGCATCGAACCATTTGAGCGTGTGTTCGAGCGTGCGCGTGTTGCCGCAGGTGCCGCGGTCGGTGTCGGAGGCGATCACGTGGACGTCGGAGATGACGCCGAATTTCATGTTCGCCGCGCCGCGGCGGAAAAGCCCCGCCGGGTCGGTCATCACTTTGCATCCCTGCATCGCGCCGAGCGAAGCGGCGCCGCCTATGAACCATCTGCGTGAAATTTTCATCGCCCGTTTCCTTTGTTTGCCGTATGTCTGCGGTTTACTCGCGTGAAGTATATCAAAGATGGGAGTTTGTGATAAGAGTTCTCGTTAACATTGCATTAACATTCTTTTAGTATACTTCAGCGCGAAAATGCAGGAGGAATATGGTATAATTCCATGAACTTCTGTGGAAATGAACAAGGAAGACAACAAAATGCTGAAAGTAGACAACCTGAAAAAGAACTTCGGCGATTTCCAGGCTGTGAAGGGGATTTCCTTTTCGGTCGGAAAAGGCGAAGTGCTGGGATTCCTCGGGCCCAACGGCGCCGGGAAATCGACTACCATGAGGATGATCACCGGTTTCATCCCTCCGACATCCGGAACCGCTTCCGTCTGCGGACATGACATCACGACCGATCCGGTGGCGGCCAAGGCCTGTTTCGGGTATCTTCCCGAGAACGCGCCGTCCTACCGCTCGATGACGGTTGAAGACTTTCTTACCTTCATCGCCGGAGTGCGCGGCTTCCACGGCAAGGCCGGCAAGGAGAAGGTCGAGGCGGTGATCGCCAAGGCGCGGCTTTCCAACGTCGCAAAGCAGACGATCGACACGCTTTCCAAGGGCTATCGCCAGCGCACGTGCTTCGCGCAGGCGATTCTGCACGATCCGAAGGTGCTCATCATGGACGAGCCGACCGACGGACTTGATCCAAACCAGAAGTTCGTGGTGCGCGAGATGATCAAGGAGATGTCGGCCGACAAGGCGATCATCATCTCCACCCACATCCTCGAGGAAGTGGACGCCGTCTGCACCCGCGCGGTCGTCATCGCCCACGGCGAGCTCAAGGCCGACGGAACCCCGGCGGAACTCAAGGCGATGGATCCGAGCGGCAAGCTCGACGTCGTCTTCCGCAATCTCACGATGGAAAAGGAGGGTGTTTGATCATGATGAAGAACATCAAAACCGTTTTCGCCCGCGAATTCAAGAGCTATTTCGACTCGCCGGTCGCCTACGTCTTTCTCGTGGCGTTTCTGGTGCTCGTCGGGTTCATGACTTTCGGAGTGGCGATGTTCTACGAACGCCGCCAGGCCGACCTGACGCCGTTTTTCTTCTGGCATCCCTGGGTTTATCTGCTACTCATTCCGGCCTCCACGATGGGGCTGTGGGCGGATGAAAGGCGCAACGGCACGATCGAACTGCTGCTGACGCTCCCGATCACGCTCTGGGAGGCGCTTATCGGCAAGTTCCTCGCGGCGTGGGCGTTCATCGCCATCGCGCTCGGTTCGACCTTCCCGATCGTGCTCACCACGGCGTGGCTCGGCGATCCCGACTGCGGCGCGGTCTTCTGCGGCTATCTCGGCAGTCTGCTTCTCGCGGGCGCGGCGACGGCGATCGGCGTTTTCGCCTCTTCGCTTTCGCGCAGCCAGGTGATCGGCTTCGTGACGGCGCTCGCGCTCACGTTCACTCTGCTCATCATCGGCTTTGACCCGGTGGTCAACGCCGTCGCCGGCTGGGGCGTTCCCGCCGCGCTCGTCAACGCCGTCGCTTCCTGTTCTCTCATGTCGCACTTCGAGTCGCTGCGCCGCGGCGTCGTCGATTTCGGCGACATCGGCTACTACATCGGCGTCATCGTCTTCATGCTCGCCGCGGCCCAGGTCGTGACCGAAAACCGCAAGGCCAGTTAAGAAAGGATCTACGGAAATGAACGGAAAAATGAAAGGCGCAGTCGCGCTCGCGCTCATCGCGGCGGTCATCGCTTCGGCGAACCTTATAATCTCGAGTCTGCCGCTGCGCATCGATCTCACCGCCGAGAAGCTTTACACGCTTTCGGACGGATCCAAGGCCGTCCTCGGCAAACTTGAAGAAGACGTCACGCTCAAGTTCTACTTCAGCGCCTCTTCCGCCGAAATGCCCATGGCGATCAAAACCTACGCCACGCAGGTGAAGAACCTTCTCAAGGAATATGAACTCGCCGGCGGCGGTCGGGTGGTGCTCGAATCCTACGACCCGAAGCCCGATTCCGACGCCGAGGAGTGGGCGCAGCGCTACGGCGTGGAACCGCAGAACGTCAATCCCTTCGGCCTGCCGGTCTACTTCGGCCTCGTCGCGGTCTGCGGCGATCGCGAAGAGACGCTGGCGGCGATCTCGCCGCGCACCGAATCGACGCTCGAGTACGACGTGACGCGTCTCGTGACCCGCGTCGCCTGGCCCGAGCGCCCGGTCGTGGGGCTCATGACGTCGCTCAAGGGCGTTCTCGGACAGCAGCCCAACCAGATGATGATGATGCAGGGGATGCGCCCCCAGCCGGGCTGGGCCGCGTTCACCGAACTTCAGAAGGACTACGACCTGCGCGAGATCTCGACCGA